>PKYU01000343.1 GCA_003132765.1 Chitinophagaceae bacterium
ATGGAAAAAATAGATGCTATGATTGTGACTCCTGATAACAGGATTTTTGGCAAAAAAGAAATTGATCCGGCTAAAATAGTATATCACTCAGAAACTTTTGATATTAAAGAAGCTGCCCAAAGAGAAAACGTAAATGTCCCACGGGGTAAATTTATTACCCGATATGATTTACCAATTTATCCTGATACACTTGTTTGGGTAAGAGATTTTTCTTACTCCTATAATGAACCAATGGCCAAGCAATATTATAGTCATCCGGCTTTTGGAAATTATCCTGTGGTAGGCGTAAACTGGAAACAATCAACGGCATTTTGCGAATGGCGTACTCATTTGCTCAATGCGTATTTATTTAATAAAAACAGAGCCACAGAATCTCCCTTCCGTCTTCCCACAGAAGCCGAATGGGAATATGCTGCCAGGGGCGGAAGATCTCAATCTCCTTATCCCTGGGGAGGTCCTTATTTAAGAAACAGAAAAGGTTGCCTGCTTGCTAACTTTAAACCTGGGAGGGGTGATTATCCTGAAGATGGTGGTTTCTATACGGTTAGAGCTGATGCATATTGGCCAAACGATTTTGGTTTATATAATATGGCTGGAAATGTGGCAGAGTGGACTTCATCATTATATTATGAAGGTGGTTACAATTTTCAACATGATATGAACCCAGACATACGCTGGAATGCCAAGGATCAGGATCCGCCGCGGATGAAGCGTAAAGTGATTCGTGGAGGAAGCTGGAAAGATGTTGGTTACTTTTTGCAAACAAGTACCCGCACATATGAATACCAGGATACAGCTAAGTCCTATATTGGATTTCGTTGTATAATTGATTTGCCGCCATCCGCAAGTAAAAAAGGAAAGAAATAAATATTATTCCATAGAAAAAATTTTAAGAAAATCTTACTGCGTGTATTAAATAGTGATTTAGTATATACATTAGATTGTATGAATACTAACCAAATAAACATTAAAAATTAAAATCTAAATTATCATGGCTCAACCAAAAAGGAATTTCTTAACCCTAATTGACGTATTAGTAAGCGCCGGTGCTGCGGTAGTAATCTTTGCAGCCTGGGCAAAATTGACCCACCAGTCCTATGCAGATACCTTGCTTGGAATTGGGATGTTTACTGAAACAGGTATATTCCTGGTATATGCTGGTATCGAATGGGTTAAACCACAAGGCAGGCACGATCACGTTCCTGCAGCTGAAGCCGTAAAAGGAAATCCAGCATTGGCTTCAATGGATAAAATGTTAATGGAAGCAGAAATTACCCCTGCCAATATGAAAAAACTTGGCGATAATTTCCAGAAATTAGGCACTACAGTTTCTCACCTCGGAGAAGTGGGAGATATTGTGAAATCTACCGGAGATTTTTCTGCGAAAACCAAGGAAGCTACTTCAGCTCTTGGAATGATGAAAGAAGCTTATGTGAACTCCGCAAATACAATGAAGAGTTTTAACAATGCGGCTGATAGCGCGAAAGGGTTCCACGACCAGGTTCAGGTACTTACAAAGAATCTGGGCTCATTGAATACAATCTATGAGCTTGAATTGAATGAAAGCAATAATCATCTGAAAACTTTAAATAGTTTCTACGGCAGAATGGCTCAGGCGAGTGAAGTAATGGTGTCAACTGTAGAAGATGCTCAATCTACCAAACAACAAATAAGCGCTTTGGCAACTAACCTTGCAAAATTGAATAATGTTTACGGTAATATGTTGAGCGCAATGCAGGGTAGACAATAAATGAATTGTATAATCCAAATTTGAAAACCAAAGTAAAATTTAAAAACCATGGCATTACCCAGAGAACCAAGGCAAAAGATGATTAACGTGATGTACCTTGTACTCACAGCCATCCTTGCTCTGAACGTTTCCAATGAGGTAATAAGTGCATTTAGGGTTGTTAATAAAAGTTTAGAAACTTCCAACGACAACATAGCTGCCTCAAATAATACCTTATATAAGTCTTTAGAAGAAAAGCTTAAGGAACCACAATCTAAAGATAAAGCCGCCATTTGGGAGCCAAAAGCTGTGCAGGCTCAAAAGCTTTCCGCTGCTATGTATATTTATCTTGACAGTCTAAAGAAAGCCCTGAAAGTGACAGCCGAACTCCAAATGAGGGCGCCACTTCCAGGAACCGCCGATAGCATTGAAGATTTTAGGGCAGATAATCTTGATGCCTCAACCCGGATGTTTGAAACCAAAAAACAAGGCCCGATTCTTAAAGAAAGGCTTGATCAATATAAAGAGGCTATGCTAAATATTGATCCTACTATTAAAGCACAATTTGAGAAATCATTCCCTGTTAGTACAATTCCTCCAAAAACGCAGGAAGGTCATAACAAAGATTTTACACAGGCTTTCTTTCATATGACCCCAACTATTGCGGCTTTGACCATCCTTAGTAAGTTTCAAAACAATATTAAGAATGCCGAAAGTGAAATAGTTACTTATTGCCATAATCAAATTGGTTCCGTTGAAGTTCATATGGACCAAGTTGGATTGCTCGTTGGAACAAATTCAACTTATTTAATGCCCGGCCAGCCACTAGAGATTACTGCAGGTGTTGGCGCTTACAGTTCAGCAGCATCTCCTACTATTACAATTAATGGCAATAATGTTCCTGTATCAAACGGGCAGGGAAAATATACAACCAATGTTAGTGGAGCAGGTGAGCATACAGTAAATGTGAATGTATCCTTTAGAGATGAAAATAATAATATTCAGACTAAATCAGTACCTGTAAAGTATACTGTTGGAACTCCCGGTGGCGCAGCAGTTATGCTAGATAAAATGAATGTATTTTACATTGGCGTAGATAATCCTGTTACAATTAATTCAGGAACTGGCTGGGATAAAACCAAAGTATCGATATCTTCGGGTTCTTTAACTCAAGAGGGAGCCCCAGGTAAATATATAGTGAAAGTTAATAATATTGGTAAAACAACAATCAATATTAATGCTGAAGGCAAAACGAGTACTTATGATTTCAGAATAAAAAGGATTCCTGATCCTATACTTAAAGTGGGGCCAGCCAGCGGAGGAAGAGTTCAATCTGTTGTTTTTAAAAATCAACAATTTTGCCGCGCTGACCTTGAAAATTTTGACTTTGATGCAAGATTTAGCGTGATAAGTGCAACTGTATATTTTTCCGGCGCAAATTTTCCGAATGTAAAAGAAGCGAACCTTACTGGAGGAAATCTTTCTTCCATATCAGGAGATTTAGCAAGATGTATACCCGGAACTTCCATAACTTTTGACAACGTAAGAGTTCAGGGACCTGATGGAACAGTAAGAACAATACTCGGCCCTGGCTTCATTTTATATTAAAGAGAAAATATCAACGGCTATGAAAAAAATAATTTTAAAATACCTTGTAATTGCCATCTGTTTTGGTATGGTAAGCAATTTCGCGGAAGCACAGACTAAGAAGAAGAAAACTACTACTTCCCGGAGCGTAAAAAAACGTACCACAGCAAAGCGTACTACCAACTCGAAAACGAAGGCTGTAATAAGGCCAAGTGCTAAAGTAGATACTGCAGTCGTCGTTGCGCCTCCTCCTTTATTGATTGATAGCCTACCTGTAACTGTAGTGAAAAAATCATTACGACCTGATGATGCTATTGAACGTAATCTTGTAAAAGACAGAACGCCTTTACCATATACTTATTTGCGTGAAGATGATGCTGTTTACCGTGAAAAAGTTTGGAGGGAAATAGATACCAGGGAAAAAATAAATTTGCCATTTAGGTATTCTGCGACTGAAGATAATGGAAATCAGCGTTTTATATCTATACTCCTGAAAGCAATTCAGGATGGACAAGATAACGGCGGTGTAACAGCCTTCAGTCCCGTTGATGACAGGTTTACAACTCCAATGACTGTTCCTGAGGTAGCAGAAACAATTTCTGGAGAATCGGTTTCTGTTCCGATTTATGATTCGGTAGGAAATGTAACAGGCTATAAGCAGACAATGCCAGAGATTAATCTCGATTCATTTTATAAATTCAGAATAAAAGAGGAAGTTATCTTCGATAAGGAAACATCCCGGTTGTATTGGAGAATTTTAGGCATTGCCCCAGTAAAGAATATTATAACCTCACAAGGTATTAATTTGGGAGAATCTCCGCTTTTTTGGATATATTATCCTGATATGCGTCCCATATTTGCGAAGTATGAAGTTTACAATGGAAAGAATTTTGGAGCCCGTATGAGTTGGGAAGAACTTTTTGAAAGCCGGATGTTTTATGGCCGAATCATTAAAAGTACCCTGGACAATCCTTTTGACCTGGACTTATCCCAGCAACAAGGACTTAAAGGAAACAGAATATTACAACTACTGGAAGGCGAAGATATTCAAAACAGAATCTTTAATTATGAACAGAGTTTGTGGAGTTATTAAATGGAGAAAAATATAGTAAAAAAGGGAAGCAATTTTGCTTCCCTTTTTTAATTTAATGAAAAATAGGAAAAAAGAAAATCAAGATACTTTTAAGATATAATGTTATTAAGCTAGTATTTGAAAAGGTTTGACACTTGTGGATAAATTTCTTATTTCCTCACCACTCGATCAAATTTTTCCTCCTATTTTTAGAACGGTTTTTCATAGGATATTGGATTTAATTCAGGGAGAATTTATATTCACCCCTCTTTTATTTACAATAATAACAATAGTAAATACTATTAAAATCAAATGCATGCTTTAGAAGGTGCGATGTCATGAATTTAGCTTGTTCAATTAATAAACATCAATTATTTAAGATTTAGTTGCTCTGCTATTAATATATTATCTTACCGAATATGTGATATTAGTTTTCCTAAGGCTTACCTTTCTACACACAAAAAAAACTCGCCGGTATAATTTCTTTTTAGAGTCAATTTCAAAAATGGGGAAATTGAGAAAACTTGTTTTTAAAAATACCCGCACATTTTTAACCTTCGTCTATTGATATTTCATTTTATGATAATTGAGCTGTATAAAATTGTTGGCATTATAATAATCTACTACAATGAGCAACCCTGAAACTGTATCATATCCTCAAAAGCTTAGCTACCAGCTTTCAATAATTCGACTTATCGGCATTTTCATTTACGTTGGTCATGGAGTGTTGGTGCCTATTTACTTTGCTATACTTTTAACTATTTTATTATTACCCGTTACGAACCTGTTGGAAAAATTATATTTTCCCACAATAATTGCAAATTTTATTGCTGTGATACTGGCCTTGTCTTTCATTGCAGGTGTTGTATATTTTCTTTCCTCCCAAATGGCAGGGTTTTTAAATGATATTCCTTCTATCAGGGTACACCTGGCCCAACATATTGCTGATTTACAAAACTGGGTAGTTCAAAAACTACACATAAGTGCAGCACAACAAAAAGTTATTATTGATACTGCCAGCGAAAATGTAAGGCATTCCAGCGGCCAATACATTGGGCAAACTTTCCTTAATGTATCAGAAACGGTGATGATTATTGTGCTGGTGGCCATCTATTCTTTCCTCCTACTTTGTTACAGGCATTTAATCAAAAGGTTTTTGTTTGCCGTTTTTAAAAGCGAGCACAAAGAAAGGCTTCAGCAGGTAATTCTTGAATCAAAACAAATTATTCAAAAGTATATGACTGGGCTTCTAATAGAAATGACCATTGTCGCCACCTGCAATTCGGTTGTATTATTATTGATTGGTGTTAAGTATGCTATTTTCCTGGGTGTATTTGCGGCTATACTCAATATCATTCCTTATATAGGTTTGTTTACCGGCTTACTGTTTACGGTGTTGGTAACATTAGGTAATTACTCTGGCATTAATGAAATTGTTTGGATTATTGTTGGTTTGGAAGTCATACATTTTTTAGATGCTAATTTTTTAATGACAAAGGTCGTTGGCTCTAAGGTAAAAATAAATGCTTTGATGACTATTGTTGGCGTTGTAATAGGGGGTACTTTGATTGGTCTGCCGGGAGTATTTTTGGCATTGCCCACGATTGCCATTTTAAATGTAATATTTTCCCAAATTGATACACTTAAACCATGGTCCATTTTACTCAGTGATGACCGGGAGAATATCACTCAAAAAAGAATACTAAGACATCTACAAAAACTTAGCAGCAAAAAAAAGTAATCCGATTTTACCTTAAGCCATGAACTTTATAAAGTGAATCTCTTTCAAGAGTTTATCAAATTGCCACTCTCGTTTTTGAACATTAAAGGGTAGGACAACTACAGACACTATGCCAGCCATCTAAAAGGCGATTAGGCTATACGGCTGGGTTACGAATAAATTCTCATCTACAGTTCGTTCTCAGCAGCAGTTCCATCTGGCGAATAAGGATAGGTAATGGCTCTTATAATCAACTTTTATATCTTTACCAAGCAGCAGTTGCGTGGCCGACAGTTATAAAATCCCAGCACAGCAGCAAGCGGTCAACGTTGTAACCGGTAATTTTATCAAGACTCCGCAAAATGAAAATACTTATAATTGGTGGGACTGGATTTATAGGAAAACCCGTGACCAAAATGTTTGTACAAAACGGACATAAAGTAGCGGTATTTCACCATAATAAAGAGACTTCAAATACAAGCCTAAATATAGTAGATTTAATTGGTAAAAGAGATAAAATCTTAAATTATAAAAATGAATTTCTCTCGTTCAAACCCAACTTGGTAATAGACATAATTCCTTATACGGCCCAAGACATTTGGGGACTTAACNNAGCGGCGATGTCTACAAAGTCTACGATACGTTTTATAAAAATCTGTCTTAGGTTGATAACTCGCCACTTACAGAAACTTCTGAGTTAAGAAGTAAATTGTATCCGTATAAATCAGAACAGGTTGATAAATATGATGAGCTATTATTCAATTATGACAAAATCATAGTTGAAACAATGGCACAAGAAAAAAGCTTTAATACATGTATTTTACGGTTACCTGCCATTTTTGGTAAGGGCGATAAGCAACAAAAATTAAGTGAATATATTATACCGATGATGACAAATCAGGCATCAATAATACTTAGTGTAAAAATGGCGAATTGGATATGGACAAGGAGTTACGTTGAAAATATTGCGTATGGGATTTATTTAGCATCTACAAATGAAAAAGCCAGGAATAATATTTTTAATCTTGGTGATATAAATTTAAAAGAGTTTGATTTAGTTACAAAGCTAAAGA
>PKYU01000279.1 GCA_003132765.1 Chitinophagaceae bacterium
TAACCAAATTTCTTACCAGACCCTTTTGACAGTGTATTTTGCCGGCCAAAATCCTACACAGGTAAATGGGCAGGGCCCCGACCTTGGAACCCAATATCGATCAATTGCATTTTATACTAATGACATAGAAAAAAAGGAAATAGAGAGTTATATTCAAAAAATGAATGCGTCCGGAAAATATAATGCACCCATAGCGGCCCAGGTGATGCCACTAAAAAAGTTCTGGCAAGCAGAAGCCTATCACCAGGATTATATTGCAAAAAACCCTGATGGAGGCTATGTTCAAAATGTTTCAATTCCGGAAATCAGGGAATTTCAAAAAGAGTACCCCCAACTAATAAAACCGGATCATAGGTTTTAATATTTTTATTTCTGCAATAGGTATAAGAATCCGTACACTCAATTTTTTAAGGGGAGATTTCTTAAATTTGAATACTGAATTCTTCATCATGAAGCAAACTCAAATTTTAGTACTACTTCTTTTTATTTTTTCAGGTTTAAGGGCACAGGAATATCATTTATCAATACAGGGTGATTCCGCCCAAATCATTAACCTATTAAGGCAAAACAAAATTCATTTGAATGGAAAAATTACGCTCACTTTTGGTAATGAGTTTCTTGCCTTCAATACCGAAAAAAAACCAAAATACTTGTTTGAAACAGAATTGGGGAAAGTTTACGCCATGTCCCTGGATAATATGCCTTGCCTGAAACAGTATTTCCATTCAAGAATGCCGGTTGATAAAACAGCTCCAGGTTTTTCTATGCCTAATCCACTGAAAGAATATAAATAATTTTTGCCCAAATACTTATTATTTCATTCCTATAGTTTCACCTGATTTTTTTCCTTTAGCTTCAGGTTGCTGAAAATAAAAAATTGAGCCCTTTTTCACAATGAAACAAATTATTACCGGCTTTCTATTGATTCTGATTTTCATAACATTTCCTGATATTTCCATTGCCCAAAGAACTGATAAAAAGTTAACAAGAAAAATCCAACAAATATTAGTTGGCTTTCGCGGCGAAGTGGGCATTTATGTTCATGATCTCAGGAAGAATAAGACTGTTGCTATTAATGCGGATTCAATTTTTCCGACTGCAAGTATGGTAAAAATCCCATGCCTGATTGGATTAATGGATAAAATAGAACGAGGTGAACTGCAATATCACAAGGAATTGATTTATAAAGATTCCCTGCTGTACCCCGGAGTTGATCTGCTTGGGTCATTTAAGAGCGATGAAAAAATTGAATTGAGCAAAGTGTTGATGCTTATGCTTACGATGAGTGATAATACAGCCAGCCTGTGGCTCCAAAGTATTGCGGGAACCGGCACTCGCATCAACGAACTCATGGATAGCCTCGGCATGAAAATAACACGCGTAAATAGCCGTACGCCCGGAAGGGAAAATAATAGGGCCGAATACGGCTGGGGGCAGACAACACCTTATGAAATGGCAATTCTTATGGAGAAATTCGTAAAGGGCGAAGTGATTAATAAAGAAGCCAGTTCAAAAATGCTCCGTCTGTTAGGAAGAAATTACTGGGATGAAGAAGCAATTTCCCAGATTCCGTCTGATGTTTTCATTGCGAGTAAAAGCGGTGCCATTGATGCCGGCAGAAGTGAAGTGCTGTTTATAAATGGAAGGCATTGCCGCTATATTTTCTGCATTTGTACAAATCATAATACTGATCAAACCTGGGCGGAAAACAATGAAGCGTGGGTGCTGAGCCGAAAGCTTTCGAGGCTCTTGTGGGAATGCTATAATAAAAATTGAAACCTGATACCTGATACCACATACCTCATACCTGATACCTATTCACTAAAGCCTTATTTTTGCAAAAATTTTTTATATGCAGGTACTTCTGATAATACATAGTTTTTTACGCTGGTTTGTTTTGCTATTTGGAATCTGGACTGTATTGAATGCCCTCGGCGGTTTGTCAGGCAGGAAAGAATATTTAGGTGCTGACGGTAGGAGCAATTTTTTCTTCATGATAAGTATGGATATTCAATTATTAGTTGGTTTAAGCCTGTACTTTGTTGGTGGCTGGTTTGACAAATTAAAACACCTTGGCGAATATATGAAAGATCCTGCCTTGCGTTTCTTTACTATGGAGCATGAGTTTATGATGATAATAGCCTGGATTTTAGTACATGTTGGCAGAGTGTTGGTAAAAAAAGCTACTGCATCCCCTCTAAAATTCAGAAGAAGCCTTATTTTTTTCGGAATATCATTATTACTTATACTAATTTCTACGCCATGGCCGTTTAGAGAAGCAGTGGCCAGACCATGGTTCAGATGGTTTTAGTGAAATTATACGAAATTATTAATAATGTATATTGAGAAATTAAGACGTTCATGAAGGTTGAAAAAAAAGAAAAACCCATTATCCTGGTTACTAATGATGATGGTATAACAGCTCCGGGTATACGTAATTTGGTAGAAGCTGTCAAAGATTTAGGTACTGTGATTGTGGTGGCCCCCGACAAGTTTCAAAGTGGAATGGGACATGCCATCACTATTGGAATTCCCTTAAGGCTTAATAAAATGGAAGATTTGTTTGAAGGCATAGAAGCCTGGCAAACAAGTGGTACCCCGGTGGATTGTGTAAAACTGGCCGTGGATAAAATATTGCACCGCAAGCCGGATATTTGCCTCAGTGGAATAAACCATGGCGCCAACCATTCTATTAATGTAATTTATTCCGGAACAATGAGTGCGGCCATGGAAGCCTCGATTGAAAGCATTCCTTCCATCGGATTTTCATTGCTTGATTACAAATATGAAGCAGATTTTGCACCGGCCAGGCATTATGTTCATAAGATTGTTAAGAGCTTGCTGCAAACAAAAATGGATAAGCATCTTTTGTTAAATGTAAATATACCTTCCGTACCTCTTGATGAATTGCAAGGAGTGAAGGTTTGTAAACAGGCTTATGCCAAATATGATGAGGACTTTGATGAGCGGGTTGATCCTCATGGTAAAAAGTATTATTGGCTCACAGGAGAATTCAAAAATTTTGATACGGGTAAAGACACCGACGTGTGGGCACTGGAACACAATTATGTAAGCGTGGTCCCTGTTCAGTTTGACCTTACAAATTACCAACTAAAAAAGGAACTGNNCAACTGGAAAAAACCTGGGATATCCTATGATCTTCAAAAAAGATAATTTCAAATTTGGAATGTTAGTAGGCCTGATTGCGCCACTTATTGGCCTTTCAATTTATAAATTTATTAAGTTTAAAGAATTTAGTCTTTCGGACATGCTCCAATATCTCCGATCCAATCCTAATTTGATTTCGGTATTCATCAGCGTTTCTTTATTGGCGAATGCAGCGATTTTTACCTTCTATATC
>PKYU01000097.1 GCA_003132765.1 Chitinophagaceae bacterium
ATCTTTGCAAGTTAAGTCAGGAAAAATGAGTGCAAAAGGCAAAGTTTTAATGGCGATGAGCGGCGGTATCGATAGTACTGTTGCAGCATTAATGCTTCACCATCAGGGATATGAAGTAGTGGGGATCACTATGAAAACCTGGGATTATGCAACAAGTTCCGGGAATAACAACAAAGAAACAGGATGCTGCAATCTTGATAGTTTTAATGATGCAAGAGCCGCAGCTGTACAAAATGGATTTTCACATTTTATTTTAGACATCAGGGAAGAATTTGGTGATTTTGTAATAGATAATTTCGTAGAAGAATATATTGCCGGAAGAACACCCAACCCATGCGTAATGTGCAATACGCATATTAAGTGGCGCGCTTTATTGAAAAGGGCAAATGCCCTGGGATGTGATTTTATAGCAACGGGACATTATGCCCAAATTCATAAACATGATAATGGAAGGTTTTTTATCAGAAAAGGTATTGATGAATCAAAAGACCAAAGCTATGTCCTCTGGGGGCTTCAGCAAGATCTGCTAAGCCGCACTCTATTGCCATTAGGCACTTACCGTAAAACGGAAATCAGGCAAATGGCCCTTGATTTTGGCTACCCGGAACTGGCTAAAAAAAGTGAGAGTTATGAAATTTGTTTCGTTCCTGATAATGACTATCGGGGTTTTCTAAAAAGAAAAGTACCCCATCTTGAAGAAAAGGTTTCAGGCGGCTTTTTTATTGATAAATCCGGTAAAATTCTTGGACCTCATAAAGGATATCCCTTTTATACCGTAGGGCAACGTNNCCTTGGTAAACCCGCATTTGTCACTGAAATAATTCCGGAAACAAACACCATAGTCCTGGGAGATGAAGAGGATCTGAACAGAAACGATATGTTAGTTGCAGGAATAAACCTGGTTAAATATGAAAATATCGCAGATGGAACAGAAGCTATGACAAAAATCAGGTACAAAGATAAAGGCAGCCTTTCCACCCTTTTTTTATACGAAAAAGGTATAAATGTCCGTTTCTATAATGATGTAAAAGGCATTGCCCCTGGCCAAAGTGCTGTATTTTATGAAGGTGATGATGTGATCGGAGGCGGTATAATTCAAAGAAGTCCTCTGGAAATTACATTCTGATTTCCATTTTCACCTTTTTCAGCCGGACTAAACCAATTTTAGAATCATTTTGTATGACAAAATATATTATAGGGCTATCAATTTTGATTCTTTTTTTTGTATCATGTAAAAAAGAAGGAATAACATATGGCTCTGAATCTATCCACGATTATTTTCCTCTTCAGGTCGGAANNCAAACTTGACTCAACCTTATTTATAAACTTTGGACAAAAGGATACTGTGGTAAGTTACCAGGCAAGGGATGTTGTTTATGATACAACAACAGATAACCTGGGGCGTGCAGCTTTCGTTATAGTGCGCTATCTCAGGCAGGATTCATCACAGGAATGGGTACTCAATAATACTTTTATGGCGGTCCCAACAACAAATTCCATTGAATATGCAGAAAATAATTTACGCTTTTTGAAATTAGAAATGCCAGTCAGGGATGGATTTTCCTGGCCCGGAAATTCTTACATAGATACTTATTCAATTTATTCGGATTTACAATATTTGGATGGATGGAATTATGTATATGACAGCCTTGATCTACCGCTATCTATTAATTCTGTCAATATCGATAGTACCATTAAGGTAAATGAAAGAGACGAGTTTTTGGGACAGGACCCCTCGATTCCCGGAACTCAATATGCTGAAAAAACCTATTCCGTGGAAAAATATGGGAAGGGAATTGGTTTAATATACCGTGAATTTTTGCATTGGGAATACCAGGGTGGTCAAACAGGAGTTCCTCCCTATTACGTTGGTTATGGAATAAAGCTTAGCATTATTGATCATAATTAATTCTCATAAAATATAAATAGGCTTTTGGCAAGTCCTATAGGTCAAATTAAGTATTGCGGCCCCTTATGAAAAAGATAATTTTCTTAGTTATTACCCTCAGTTTTATTTCCCTGCAGTGCCTTGCCCAGTTTACCAAATATATTGTAAGATTTAAAGACAAAAATGGAACTCCTTTTTCCATTGATAATCCCATACAATTCTTATCACAAAAATCCATCGATAGAAGAACAAGGCAAAATATTTCTATTGATGAAACTGATTTACCTATCACTCCACGATACATAGATAGCATTCGTCTATCCGGAAATGTTACAATACTCAATAATTCAAAATGGCTTAACCAGGTTTGCATAGCAACTACAGATTCTGTAGCGCTTGCCAAAATAAACAGCTTCCCATTTGTGATTACTGCTCAACCTTTAATGGAGCCGGTAGGAATCCAGTCAGGCGGANNTGGAAATTCTTTTGCTCAAATAAATATTCACAATGGCCAATACCTTCACGATAAAGGATTTCATGGTGAGGGTATGTCCATTGCCATACTCGATGCAGGTTTTTATCATTACTTGAATATTCATGCATTCGACAGTGTCTTAAACAATAACCAGGTAATAGATACTTATGATTTTGTGGCAAATCAAACTGATGTAAACGAAGATTATTATCATGGAATGTCGTGTTTCTCCATAATAGCGGCCAACCTTCCTGGTGTAATGGTTGGAAGTTCTCCCAAAGCAAATTATTACCTATATGTTAGCGAAGATGTTACCAGTGAGTCGCCGGTTGAAGAGCAAAATTGGGCTGCTGCTGCTGAGCGTGCTGATAGCTTCGGTGTAGAAGTAATTTCAACCTCGCTGGGATATTCTCTTTTTGATAACCCGGCATTCAACAACACCTACGCTGATATGAATGGGCATACCACCATTGCCGCAATTGCCGCCGGCCTTGCCGCAAAAAAAGGAATGATAGTAGTGGTAGCGGCCGGAAATGCAGGTAACACTGCCTGGCATTACATTACAACGCCTGCTGACGCGGACAGTATAATTGCTGTTGGAGCTGTTAATACTTCTGGTGTTGTTGCAAGTTTCAGCAGTTACGGGCCATCAAGCGATGGGAGAGTTAAGCCCGAAGTCGCTTCTGTCGGAGAAGGAGCCGCTTTGATCTATACAGATGGAACAGTTCTTTTTGGGAACGGAACCTCATTTGCCACTCCTAATATAGCCGGTCTTATCACCTGCCTATGGCAGGCATTTCCTGATTTTACAAATATGGACATCATTAAAGCAATAGAAAAAAGCAGCAGCATTTACGATACACCGGATGACCGGATAGGATATGGCATTCCTAATTTTCAAATTGCTTATGACGATCTTTTCCAACAGCGTACTTTAAGAAATATCAATACGATTTTAGGATCTAACTGGATTAAAATTTATCCAAATCCATTTTCAAATAATTTCAATGTAGCTGTAAAACCACAACGTACATCTTCAGGAAATTTTAGCTTTTACGATGCTGCAGGAAAATACTATTTTTCGAGACAGGTTTCATTACAGGAAGGACAACCGCAAATAATATCATTTGATAAATTACAGCCTTTACAAAAAGGGATTTATTTTCTTAGGTTCAGCGATGGATTCGCCAAACAAAGCTTCAAATTAGTAGTACAATAAAGGCTATACATCTTTTTCGAATAGGGCAACGAACATTGTATCCGCCCGGTATTCATATCCCTTTAAATATCCCATTTTCAATAGATTTAAATGAAATTGTTGTTGAAAAAATGCCACATTTTGTTCATTTTCTCTTTTGAAAACCGAGCAGGTAATGTATAACAAATGGCCGTTTATTTTCAAATGAGTTATGGAATTCTCTATGATTTCCCTTTGTGTTATTACATATTTTTCCAATTGTATTCTGTTA
>PKYU01000525.1 GCA_003132765.1 Chitinophagaceae bacterium
AATAAGGTACCTGGTACATGAAATTGCTTATGGAGCCGCCATTACCATGAATCATCAGTAATGGTTCTCCCTTGCCATAGGTTTCATAATACATGTTTATACCTCTTGTTTTTACATATCGCCCCACCTTTGCATTATCACCTATTTGTGAGGCATCTATTGAAGAGGATTGTGCAGAAACAGAAAGAAAATAAAGGGTACTTGTTGCCAGCAGAAAGATTGCTCTTTTAGTTTTCATCATGCAAATTTAAAGAATCAGGTGACGCTACAACAAGCTTTAAAAATATTATTTGAATTTCAAATCTCTTCGAAGCCCAAGGGAACAAGCAAAGGAAAAAAGTCCTGATCCCATTAACACGACATTATCAAAAAAAGGGCGCGGCGCCAATAAACTTATTTACGGTAATTCAATCTCAGAAAAAGGCCCACAATAGGAAACCGTTTAAAACAAGAAAAAACAATAANNTTATGAAAAAGACATTTTTAATCTTCGCGGCCCTGGTTGTAAACCTGGGGTCAGTAATAAGCGGATGTCGTGTTGACAGAGGTTATTATCGTCTGCATCACCAATATTACTATGAGCATCATTATAAAGGAGAACCTGGAATGTGAATTGCAACCGTCGTAACCATTGATTGCGGCAGTTTTTTTTAAGATAAATTTTAGGTTAGCTAAAATGTAGGTGTAAGGAATTTCAGTAAAAAGGATATTTAGTCCGGCAAAATTTTATAGATTCTATAAAGGACAGGAACATATTTTCAGGCCTGGAAAATCAAACTCATTTACTTTATTTCTTCGAATACCCCCGTCTGTTTATTCTTCCATACATTATCCCAGTTAAAATAACGGCCATTCATGGCAACGTACACGCCGACAGTAAGGGTTTGTGCAAAAGCAAGTGCGCTGCCCAGGTTAAACAACCCGTCGGAGCTGCCAAATTTAATAGGTATCATGGCGCCAGTGAGGATGATGGTTTTCTCTTTTACTTTTTTCGCAAGCGCCTTCGCAGTCTCAGCCATTGTATCGGTACCATGGGTAATTACAATTTGTGTTTCATCACAACTGTTGCACTGGTGTATGATCAGTTCCCGGTCTTCATCAGTCATTTCGAGGCTGTCCACCATCATCAGGGTACGAATTTCCACCGGCACCCTGCAGCGACCAAGTTCCAGGAGGTCGCTCACGTGGGTGTCTTTAAAATACAGTTGCCCGTTCAGCTCATTATATTCCTTATCAAAGGTGCCACCGGTAATGAAAATGCGGATTGCCATCATCAGGATTTTGANNATTAAATTCCTATACCAGAGCTGTTTGAGCTAACAGGTAGCAACAATAAAAATTGCGTTTTGGTATTCAAATAGGAATTCACGGCTGCTGTTGGCGTCTTCGCTGACAGCCTTTACCAGAATAATTTCTTAGAGAAATATTATTTTTTTAAATTAAATGTCCCTTAGCTATTATACAGAATTTTTAACGGGAACTATTTACAATTGGGCATATCTGCTAAAGGATGATGAATGTAAGCAAATAGTTATCGATTCATTTCATTGGCTAACTTGTTTTAAAGATAAAGTGAGGGACTGTTGGCGGAGATGCCAACAAAGGCAGGAAGACCCAAAGAGATAAAAATTTTTGTGAACTTTTTCTTTGTGAGATTAACGTATTTGTGGGACACCATTACAAAGTCGCCATATCAATCACAAACCTGTACTTCACATCACTCTTCAGCAATCGTTCGTAGGCTGTATTGATATCTTTCATCGCTATCAACTCTATATCGCTTACAATATTATGTTCCGCACAGAAGTCGAGCATCTCTTGCGTCTCAGGCAGGCCACCAATCAATGATCCTGCAAAACTTTTACGTCCGAAGACGAGATTAAACACCGGTATCTGTGCCGGAGTTGTTGGCAAGCCAACGCATACCATTGTGCCGCTCGTACGCAGCATGTCGAGATACGCAGCATAATCATGCTCGGCAGAAATCGTATCCAGTATAAAATCAAAATAGCCGGCTACCTTTTTTACCTGTTCTTTATCAGAAGTCAATATAAACTGATGAGCTCCCAGTCTTTTGGCATCTTTTTCTTTTGAAGGAGAATGACTCAGCATAGTTACTTCTGCACCCATAGCAGCAGCAATCTTAACACCCATATGACCCAAACCACCGAGACCTAGTATACCAACTCTAGATTCCTTGCCCACTTTCCAGTGGCGCAGCGGAGAGTAGGTAGTGATGCCTGCACATAATAAAGGCGCTGTTGCGGCAAGATCCAGTTTTTTAGAAATCCGCANNCATGCGCAAGGATGGATTTGCTGTAACCACCGTGTGTAGCCCCGCTGCCGTCTTTTTCCATTCCACCATAAGTGCCCACAAAACCATTTGAACAATACTGCTCCAGTCCGTCTTTACAATTAGCACATTCGCGGCAAGTGTCCACCAGGCAACCGATCCCAGCCAGGTCACCCACTTTGAATTTCTTTACCTGATCACCCACAGCAGTTACCTTTCCTACGATCTCATGACCGGGAACTATGGGATACACCGTCATTCCCCAATCATTTCGCACAAAATGAAGATCGCTGTGACAAACGCCACAATACAGTATTTCAATCTGCACATCATGGGGCTTTGGGTTTCTTCTTTCAATGTTTAAGGGTTCTAACTGCGAAGTGGCGCTTTGGGCGGCGTAGGCTTTTGTTGAAGGCATAAATTTTTGTTTTTAGATGCAGACAAACTTAACTAAATTAAATTGAAATTTCTGGTTATATAATTATTAATAGAGGGAGATGTCAGCCTGAGCAAGTAGATGCTTGTGTTTTTTAAAACGTGGATAATAACATTTAAGCCAATAGTCTATGAACTAGCGATTAAACATGATCAGTTGCAAACCAATTCCTATAATACCAACCTTATGTGAAAAAAAACTAGTCCCATAACTTAAAATTATAGATGGAATAATTTCATTTTCCTCTTTAAAACTTACTCCTGCATTAAACCGGAATCCCCAAAATTTTGTATTAATTTTTTCCCCTGAAATATTATCATAAGAATTTACCACATTGGTATATGCTTCACCCGCCGCAAGAATAAATCCAATTTTTGCATTTCTATTATTTCCTGCTGAGGAGGCAAAGTTGAAACTTAACATAGCAGGCAAGTCTATACCCGCAAACAAATCTGTTTTATAAGTAATTCCCGCACTCAGGGGGAAGTTTACCACTAATGCAAAATTATTATCCTGGAAGAACCTTATTCCAGGTGCAAGTGTAAATGCCGGGAAAAAAAGTGCATTTGAATTTGGATCCCAGGGTATAAATAAAGTACCACCTGCATTAAGATAACCAACTGGTCTTTTTTGTGAAATGCCAGTATTATATATGCATAAGCAAGAGAGAAATATTAAGAGTATTTTCTTCATAATGTAATATGATTAATTACTCCTGGTCCTTTACTTGCTAATGTTTTAAGTTGTCTTCCTTAAACTTGATTAAAAAAACATAGAAAAATAATAAGTATAACAGTACAGTATAAACGTAAAGGCAACCATTAATTTAATCTGTTACCCTTTCATAAATAGTTCCTGGTAGCTTATTTATTTTGGATATTTCACTACAAGATTCTTCACTGGCCTTACAGTTCTGAGATATGCATACATAGCTTTCAGATCACCATCCGTCATACCTGCATAATCAACCACAGGCATCACTGTATTCATTTTTTCCGGATTATAATTATACCCTTTCTCTTCCCTGCATACGATGAATTTGTTTAGGAAGCCTTGCTGATCCCATGCCCCTATACCTGTGGCGGAATCCGGTGTAATATTCGCTGAGGTTACCTTAAACCCTGCAATAGTGAATGTATTGCCTCCTGAAAATTCGCGACTAAAGTCTGGTTGTCCTTTTACATAAGGTGTATGGCAATCCGTACAACCTGCCATATTCACAAGGTAACCACCATATTTCACTGGGTCACTTTCCGGAGGGCGCACATTACCATCAATAGATTTTTGAAGTGCAGGAGCCGGATAGGCAACACTTATAGGAATCATTAATTGCCGGGGGGGAATAGCATTTTTTATGGGTTTAATAGTCCTGATATAACCAATAATACTCATCAGATCATCTTTTGCCATGTGATTGAAATGAGCGTAAGGCATTAATGGAAACAGCGTATCTCCGTTTTTGCGAATGCCCTGTGTTATGGCTCTTAACAATTCCTCATCTGTCCACGTACCAATACCCGTTGCAGAGTCAGCTGTGATATTCTTGCTATATATAGTTCCGGGAATTACATCAATTATGTTATTATCAAATTTTCCTCCTCCACCTCCAACAGTACCCGGAACATCGGGACCTGAGAATTTGCTAAAATCCCTCATACTATGGCAATGCATACATACAGCTACATGAAGAGTAAGATATTCTCCCCTTGCAATTACTTTTTTCAGGGAATCTTCTTTTGTGTTTGCCTGGGATTCAGTTGAGTTATTATTACAGGCCAGAAAAAACATGATAATCAGCGCTATAAAAAATATAGCGGATGCAGCAATCGATTTTTTCATTGTTGTTTAAGTTTTAGTAATTATCGATAAATATTGGTATAATTTATGAGAAATCCAATACTATCAAACTATATTTTCCTAATTGTGGAAAATAATGAGTTCCTCAAAATACTAGCGGATACTAAAAAACTTTATGAAGACAAGGGTGATGACGGTAGTCCGCATGCGTATAGAATCTTCTTTCTTTAGATCGAATGGGACAACGATCTGCCAAAAAGGAAGGAAAAAGTGGTATTTTAAAATGCAAATCCAAATGCAACAGCACCGCCTTGTATATAATTATTACCCGGAGAAAAAACCGAAGTCAGCCCTCTTTGTCCATAAACATCGATCTTAAACCTGTTGAACCAAATTTGAATACCGCCGACAATTCCCGCAAAAGCGGGTGACAGTTTATCTGACCCTTTGGTGATGTTTGTCTTAATGTAACCAGCTTCGGGGCCGGCATATAAATATATGGCTCTGAACTTTGTATAAGTATGCACTCTTGTATGGGTTTTCTCATTGTAAACAACACTTTGTTCATCCATATGTGACCCGAGATTAAATTTAAAAGTCGCAGGAAGGGTGTAAACGTTTATCCCACCGGCTTCAGTGGAATAATATGACCAGTTTAATTTTAGTTCAAGGCCATAAGTAGGAGTGAGCACTCCGGTTTCGTTTACTTTTTTCTTGTTGTATTTCATAATTTCCTTGAAGATGGCCCCGGTAAACAATCCATTCTGGCCGGAAAAACCAGTTACTCCTCCGGAACAAAATCCAAGTTCAAATCCGATGCTGTTTCCAACCTGGCTAAAAACTGTTTGGAAGCTTAACATAATTGCTAAGGAGAAAACAACAAATTTTACTGCCTTTCTACTGGAAGGCCAGGTAAGTTTTTGATTTTGATTTTTCATGTGTATTTTTTTTGACTTAAATCTTTTCAGAAAACGCAGTTATTAAGAAGTACATTCCTTTTCATCCCTGATCCCTTTACGGATTTTATCCTGGCAGTTTATTCCTTCCTTCAATCTTCCTCTCGCCATTCGATAGTCTCAAACGGTTATAACGGAGTTACTTCACATTTATTGCTTGCTGATCCAGACCAAGTAACTTTTTCACCTGGAAACTCAACCTGGATATTCCGGGGGCCCAGCGGACAATGAAAGAATGGTCATCTGAAAAATATAATCTAAAATGGGAAAACGTCTATTCTATGACCGGGTTTTATGGTGCGACCACAGCGACGAAAAAAAAAACTCCGCCAAAAAAAATGCGGGGAACAACATAAAATTTCAATTACCTGAAAGCCTAGGAGACTACAAATATTTTTTCGACGAATCCCTCTATCCTACTTCATTCCTGCAATCAGAAAATCCAAGCCTGCCTTGCCGGGTAATGGTTTGGCCATTTGAGTTTCGCCTAATATCATCGTAGTATAATCCCGGGTGTTGTAAGCAGGCCAATAAGGTAAACGCTGGCCATTAGGATTACCGGTTTTGGCAAAGTTTGCCCAATAGGTTGACATTACTGTGGCCAACTCGTGGTCAACCGGTTCCCACGGCACC
>PKYU01000295.1 GCA_003132765.1 Chitinophagaceae bacterium
TCTGCAAAAATATAATCTATCCTCAGCATTTTGGAAAAATATGGGATAGTTCGTCCAAAACCAGAACCGGCCTTGAGAAAGGCATCCTGGAGATCGCCCTTTACAGTAAAATAAGTGTTTGAATTAGGTACATCATTAAAATCGCCACAAATGATAGAAGGGTATGGACTTTCTTCTATTTTATTATTAACGAGTTCTGATTGGGGATAACGGTATTCGAAACCACTTTGAAATCTTGCAAATAAGGTATGGAAATAATCACGATCTGATTCTGTAGCTGATTGGGTCCAGTTTGCAAGGTTATATTCAAAATCGTCAAAATAAATCGGTTGTAAGTGGGTGGCAAATACCCTGAAAATTTTGCCTTCGACCTTTATATCTGCATAAAGTAAATGCTCGCCTGTATAATTGAGTTTATAAATAAAACTGGAGGTATCAATAATCGGGTATTTTGAAAAAATAGCCACTCNNTGTTGGGAGATCAGCTTGTGCAGTGGTTAACGGAACAAAAAAATGGAAATTAAATCCCAATTCCTTTAAAGCCAAGACATTTGATTTGTAATAGCCGGTATCCTTTGCTTCAAAAAATTCTTGCGTGCAAAGAACATCTGGATTTGCCTTTTTTACCAGGTTGAACATAAATGGCCGGTAACTTGTTCCTCCATATTCTTTTTTAGTGGCTTCGTCCCAGCTTGTTACATTCCACTGGAAAACTCTTAAAGTTTTAGGCTTTCTTTCATAAGAAAATTCTTTGGGTAAGTTAAAGCTAAAAACAGCAAGGATTTGCTGAAGTCCCAAAAGCAAGGCAATGAGTGATATCCACCACCATTTGGATTTCAAAAAAATCCAAATAGTGATAAATATAACAAGTCCAATAAATATGAATGGAAAAACAAGTCCTGGAAAAGCCAATAGCGAATTTTCGCCGGTATCAATAAAGGGTACAAGGCAGGTTATTAAATATGCTAAAATAATTGCAATATTCAGGGAAACTAATATATTTCTGAAAAGCTTAGGTTTGCTGCGCCTGTAGATTTTTCTCAAAACCGGAAATTTATTCTATAAACGATAAAGATCAGAAAATATTGAGAGTCATAATTGTGTCAATGATTTTGATGGCTGTAATGTAAATTTGCACCTTTCATGGTTATTCCGGCAATTTAACAGGAAAGTAAAAACTTAATGATAGGACAAACAATCAGGAAGATATTAAAAAGAGGATTTGACAGAATATCCAATGAAAAATTCAAAAATAATCTCTTACAGGCGATACCTTTCTGGGTTGCTTCCTTAGTTTCTGGTCTGATAGCCGTATTTTATTCCAAAATTTTTGGTTACCTGGAGGGCATTACTTTTAAGATAATTCATTTTCATGATTGGATGATATTTATTCTTTCTCCGGCATGTTTTGTTATTGCATGGTGGGTGGTGAATAAGTTCGCACGTTATTCAGGTGGCAGTGGAATACCCCAGGTAATGGCAGCTATTGAGCTTGCCAATCCCCGGAATGACAAAAAAGTGACCAGGCTATTAAACCTTAGGGTTTTTCTTGTAAAAATATTTTCAAGCTTTGTTATGATTCTGGGCGGAGGACTAATAGGAAAGGAGGGCCCTACCATCCAGATTGCCGGAACAGTATTTCTAAAAATAAACGAGTGGCTTCCTTCCTGGTGGCCAAAAATTTCCAAAAGGAACATGATTATGACCGGTGCAGCCGCTGGGCTGGCAGCAGCTTTCAATACTCCCCTGGGAGGAATTGTGTTCGCTGTTGAAGAACTTACTAAAACCCATATCAGTTATTTTAAAACTGCTTTGTTCACTGCAGTGATAATAGCCGGTTTAACAGCACAGGGAATGCTTGGCCCTTATTTGTATTTAGGTTATCCCGACGTATCTGCTCTTTCCAGGTTCATATTTTTCCCTTTGATATTGGTAGCAGCAGTTACGGGTTTATTAGGGAGTGGCATGTCGAAAGTCATTATATGGATAATAAAGTGGAAGCGCAGTTTTAAATTTAAGTATCAGCATTTCATATATGTTTTAGCCTGCGGCCTTGTTATCGCATCAATTGCATTTTTTTTGGACCCTCGCGTTTTGGGATCAGGAAAGGAAATAATGACCACAACACTTTTTACACCGGCAAAAGATGTAGCCTGGTACACAGCCATTGACAGAATAATTGGGACAATGCTAAGTTTTACTACAGGAGCAGCCGGAGGAATATTTGCGCCGGCTCTTGGTGCAGGTGCTGGTGTAGGTTCTTTGTTGGCGGGATGGTTGGAGGTTTCTGCAAACAATACGAATCTTCTTATCCTCTGTGGCATGGTTGGTTTTCTTACGGGTGTAACCCGCACACCATTTACTTCAGCAATTCTTGTACTCGAAATGACAGACCGCCACAGCGTCATTTTCCACCTGATGATTGCCGGCCTTGTAGCAAGCATCATTTCCATGTTTTTCGATAAACATTCACTCTATGATCATTTGAAGATTCAATACATGCATGATCTTTATCAGGAAGATAACGAGGAGCCCAAAACGATTCCGGCACACTAATTTTCATTTGGGTCAATATTCCTCATCTGTATTGAAAATGACAGGAGGGTGTTAATTATCCATTTTCATGACAGGATTGAATCTGGAATTAAAATTTGACTGGTATCTGCCAAAAAATCAATTTTTTTAGAAAAATACCCTATTTTTGCAGCCCATTTTGTATTTTATGTTTGTGCTGAATGGTCAGGGTTTTTAAAACATATTGCCCACATGGCTCCATAAGTTCTCCGTCAGTTCGGGGGCGCCGGCAAGGGTGTAAAAGAAAATAGAATTATAATGCCAAAGGTTAAAACCAACTCCAGCGCCAAAAAGCGCTTCAAAGTTACCGGTACAGGTGGAATTACTTTTCAGAAAGCCTTCAAGCGTCACATTTTGACAAAAAAATCCACAAAGCGTAAGCGCGGTTTACGTAAGAAAGGAACGGTGAGCGATGCCAACAGGCCCTCCGTAATGCGTCTTCTCAGGATGAAATAAAACCTGGTTAAAACAAAAATCCCGGTATGCCGGGAATTAAATAAAACTTATTTATTATGCCTCGTTCAGTTAATGCAGTTGCATCAAGAGCAAGAAGAAAAAGAATACTCAAAGCAGCCAAAGGGTATTATGGCAAAAGGAAAAACGTTTATACCGTTGCCAAAAATGTGATGGAAAAGGGAATGACTTACAGTTATGTAGGCCGGAAACTTAAAAAACGTGAATACCGCACTTTATGGATAGCACGTATAAATGCAGCCGTAAGGGCTGAGGGAATGACTTATAGTGAACTCATACATAAACTTTCAGAAAAAAATATTGACCTGAATAGGAAGATACTTGCTGATATGGCCATGAATGAACCCGAAAGCTTTAAAAATCTTATCCTTTCGGTGAAATAATTTTTTTGATTATTCTGAAGAACCGTTTCGTTAATTTCGGGACGGTTTTTTTATGTCCATAATATTTTTCATTCTGTTACATTTGTAAAAATTTTATTTAATCACCAATATACATCGATGGATAATTCATACCTAGATCTTGTAAACCAAACGTTCAATTTCCCCCAGGAAGATTACAATCTTAAGAATGACTACCTGCAATACAACGATGTGGATGTAAAAGCATTAATTGATAAATACGGAACACCTTTAAAATTTACCTACCTACCGAAAATCGGCCAACAAATCAATAAGGCCAAAAAGATGTTTGCGACTGCCTTTAAGAAACATAAATATGAAGGGGATTATTATTATTGTTATTGTACTAAAAGTTCTCATTTTTCATTTATTGTGGAAGAAGCGCTAAATAATAATATTCACCTCGAAACTTCATATGCTTATGATATCGAAATCATCAATAAGCTGTATGAAACAAAAAAGATTAGTAAGGACAT
>PKYU01000348.1 GCA_003132765.1 Chitinophagaceae bacterium
CCGACCATAAATTTTGAATTTGGCAATTCTATTTGCAGCTTAACTTTTGCTTTTAATGCTGCCAAAACCTTCATTAATGTGTCATTTGTTACATTACCTGTATTGCTTTTAAGTCTTGAAACTTGTGCTTTTTGTTCACCAACTAATTTGCCTAATTCTTACTGTGTCAATTGCCGTTCCTTGCGGCTTTCTTATTTATTATGATTTATGAACTGCACTATTTTGAAAACCGGGTTTTTCTGAGAATTAAATAGGGGAGAAAGTAATTAATTCAGTGAAGTTAATTGGTACCTGCACGAGATTTTATATCCTCCATATCTATTCCCGAATGGCTTTCATCATAAACGCAATTACCGTTTCTTATCAACAGTATTTGCGGAGATTGGTGTCGAACTTTAAAATCGTTGGCTATTTTATTGGAAATGCTTCTATAGGCAAGAATATCAAGGAAATAAAAATCAATTCCTTCGGGCGCTTCGTTTCTATCAAGCCTGTTCTTTGCCATGCTGCTGACACCACAACGGCTGCTGTGCTTAAAAATAATCTGGGGATTTTGGGAAGATTTTATTTTTATCTCTTCGACCTGTTGCTCATTTTGTATAGGAATCCATTTCATGCTGATAAAAAAACAGGTCCCACTTTTTTAAAATTAATGAATGATATTCTGGGTCATGGGGCAACCCATCTTGCGTGAACTGTTACAGGATGCAAAGGTCAAGATTATTGAACCTGCCAAAATGCAAAGGATAAATATTTTTTTCATACTGATAATTTAGGTTTAAACTTTATTTTGCACCTTTTTGCAAATTTAAGATAACCTTTTTTAAGTTATTATTCAAAAACGAATTATATTTCAATCTATTGTTAAATTAGTTTAGAAATACTAAAAAATATCTAGTGCGGATTCATTTTATTGCAATCGGGGGAAGTGTAATGCATCAGTTAGCTATTGCACTGAAGCGCAAGGGTTATGATGTTACGGGCAGTGATGATGAAATTTTTGAACCGGCTTCCACAAATCTTGAAAAAGAAGGGATATTGCCCCAACAAACGGGATGGTATCCTGAAAAAATTACTCCGGATATACATGAAGTGATATTAGGTATGCATGCAAAGGAAGATAATCCTGAACTGGTAAAGGCCAGAGAGTTAGGTTTAAAAGTATTTTCTTTCCCTGAATATATTTACCGGGTGAGTGAAAACAAGAAGAGAGTTGCCATTGGATAAAGCCATGGTAAAACCACCACAACGGGCATGATCATGCACGTCCTTAAAAATATCAGGAGAGATTTTGATTACCTGGTGGGAGCCCGGCTTGAAGGATTTGACCAGAGTGTAAATATTACTGATGCACCCGTAATAATCTGTGAGGCTGACGAGTACCCTGCAAGTGTGATAGANNTGATAACAGGTATTGCATGGGACCACATTAATGTATTCCCCACATTTGATTTTTACCTGGAACAGTTTACTATTTTCATAGAAAAGATTGAGAAAGTAGGATTGTTAATTTACAATGCCTCTGACAAAATATTGAAGGACTTGGTAAGAGACTGCAAGAGAAATGATATTCGGTACATTGGATATGTTCTTCCGCAATACAGCATAGAGAATGGGATTACAAACGTAATTATGGGCGGAGAAAGAATAAACTTAAAGATTTTTGGCATTCATAACCTGCTAAATTTGCAGGCTGCCTATTATGTTTGTAAAGAACTTGGGATCAATAACCATGATTTTGCAGTGTCCATAGCCGGATTTACAGGGGCCGCGAACAGACTTGAATTACTGGCAATACATGAAGATTGCAACGTTTACAGGGATTTTGCTCATGCACCAAGCAAAGTAAAGGCAAGTGTAGACGCAGTAAAATTGCAATATCCTGGTAGGAAGTTGGTTGCTGTTTTGGAACTCCATACCTTCAGTAGTCTGAATGCGCAATTGATGCATGAATATTCAGGCGCTATGGAAAACGCTGATACGCCTATAGTATTTTTTAGTAAACATGCATTAGAGTTAAAGCGAATGCCTCCTCTTGAAATCCAGGTAGTAAAAGAAGGATTTAATAAACCAGGCCTTGAGGTGATTACAACGAGAAAACAACTTGAGGAGAAGTTGAAAAATCTGAAGATGCAGCATACAAATTTTCTTTTTATGAGCAGCGGTAATTATGAGGGGATGGATATTTCAAAGGTGTTGGGGATTTCGGGATAATATGCCAGGATTAAATCTGTTTTATGGAAAAATTACGGATAGTTCAACAATCTTAATACAAAAATTCTAAATAATAATAATAATGCCCTTACAACTCAAACGCCCGTTGGTTTTTATTGACCTTGAAACAACGGGTATAAATCTTGCAACCGACAGGATAGTGGAAATTGCCATTGTAAAAGTTTTTCCTGATGGAAGCAAGTCAGTAAAAAGGAAAATAATTAACCCCAAGATACCTATTCCCAAAAGCAGCATCGAAATTCATGGGATAACAGATGAAATGGTGAAAAATGCACCTCCGTTTAAGCAGGTCGCCAATGAATTGAAGCAATTCATAGATGATGCAGATTTTTCCGGATATAATTCCAATCGGTTTGACATTCCATTATTGATGGAAGAATTTTTGAGAGCCGGACTAACCATTGATATGTCGAACAGAAGGATGGTTGATGTGCAACATATATTCCACATGATGGAAAAACGTACTCTTGGTGCAGCCTATAAATTTTATTGCGATAAGGAATTATCGGACGCCCACTCGGCCGAAGTAGATGCCCAGGCTACCTTGGAAATTCTTNNGTAAAAAGATATGATAATTTAGGTAATACATTGGACTCAATCCTTCAATTTACCGGGGAAGAAAAAGTGGTGGATTTTGCCAGGCGATTAATTATGGAAAATGACATAGAGGTATTTAACTTTGGTAAGCATAAAGGACGACCAGTTTCAGAAGTGTTAAAATCTGAGCCTCAATACTATGACTGGATGATGAAGGGAGATTTCCCGCTACATACCAAGCAGAAACTTACTGAAATTCTTAATCGTACCTTGCTCAAAAAATAACCATTCTAAACTTTGGAGTTTTTTTTAAGAGATAAATTGTAATTTCATTATTTATACAATGTTTCTTCTTTGGAAAAACTTCTTATTATACCAACTTTCAATGAAAGTGAGAATGTAGCTTCAATAATTGAAGTGGTATTTTCCTTACATCAAAATTTTCATATACTTATTATTGATGACAACTCCCCTGATGGTACTGCAGCCATTGTGAAAGACCTGTTTCCTAAATATGAAGGGATGTTATTTTTAGAGGAACGGGAAGGCAAACTTGGTTTGGGAACAGCCTATATCCTTGGATTCAGGTGGGCAATTGAAAGGGGGTATCAGTATATTTTTGAAATGGATTGTGATTTTTCTCATAGCCCGCGTGATCTTGAAAAATTATATGAAGCTTGTAAATTTGGCGGAGCCGATGTGGCGGTTGGTTCACGCTATGTAAGAGGAGGAAATGTAAAAAACTGGCCGGGTACCCGGGTAGCTTTATCTAAAGGCGCTTCCGCATACACCCGCATGATTACTTTTATGCCTGTAAAAGACCCTACTGCCGGTTTTGTATGCTATTCCAGAAAAGTGTTAGAGGCCATAAACCTTGACCAGATAAGTTTTGTAGGGTATGCCTTCCAGATAGAAATGAAATTTGCTGCATGGAAACTCGGATTTAAGATTCAAGAAGTGTNNAGGCATTTTCGGCGTGCTCAAACTAAGGTGGATGAGCATGTTTAAAAATTACAGAAGCAGGGTGAAGAACTTCAGCGATGCCAAAAGCTACGAAAGCCGTAACGTGTTAGTAGAAGGGAAATAATTTCTTTCTGCGTAATCAATTTTCTCCCATACTTATTATTGATTAAGGAAAGAAAAAACATGTTGCCTGCCTTATTTGTAAGCAGGGTGAAATTGTTGCAATGTATTACGTAGATATTCTCTGTCAAGATGGGTATATATTTCTGTAGTTGTTATGCTTTCGTGACCAAGCATTTCCTGCACAGCCCTGAGATCTGCCCCTCCTTCCACCAAATGAGTAGCAAATGAATGCCTTAGTGTATGGGGTGAAATATTCTTTTTGATTCTGATTTTTTTTGCAATTTCTTTTATAATCATAAAAATCATTATCCTTGAAAGCTTCGATCCTCTGCGGTTCAGGAATACAAAGTCTTCATTGCCGGGTGCTACAGGTAGATGAAGGCGAATCGTTTCCCGGTAAATATTGATATATTTTATCGCATACGTTCCTATTGGAACAAGCCTTTCTTTATCCCCTTTCCCAATTATCCGGACATACCCTGCATCAAAGTAAAGACAGGAAAGTCTTAGGGTAACCAGTTCACTTACCCTTAAACCGCAACTGTAAAGCGTTTCAATGATCGCTCTATTTCTTACTCCTTCCGGAGCACTTACATCGATACTATTGCTCATCAATTCTATTTCACTAAAACTCAATATATCCGGAAGGTGTTTTACGAGCTTAGGCGTTTCAAGAAGAGCAGAAGGATCTGTTTTTGAAATTTGTTCCTGCAGACAATACTTGTAAAAATTCCTTATTCCCGAAACAATTCTCGATTGCGAAGATGGTGTCATTCCAAGCTTTGTGATCCATTCCAAAAATTTTTCCAGGTGTTGAAGGTTCAACTCCCCGGGTTTTATTTCAGGGTAGCTGGATGAAAGATACTGGGTAAGCTTGTCAATATCCCGGAGGTATGCATCTACCGAATTCTCCGATAATGATTTCTCTAGTTGGAGGTATGATTTAAAACCTTTTTTATAAATGAGCCACATTAAGAAGAGTTATTATATTGTTAGTAGCTAATAATAAAATATGCGCTATTTTTATGCCTTGTATAAATATTTATAACAGTATAAAGGTACATATACCATAGCCAACCTAATCTTAGACACTAAATGAATGCCACCAATCTGCGGGAACACAAGAAGAATTTTGTCCGTAATAAAAAATTTTTCAGAAGT
>PKYU01000114.1 GCA_003132765.1 Chitinophagaceae bacterium
TTTAAAGAAACCGCCGTACACGCAAGTACATACGGTGGTGCGAGAGGGCGGCAAAGATTAACACCTTTGCCCCCTACTTTAATTTAATAAATTTTTGGTTATTTTCTTCCACCAGCGTCTCATTTTCAGAAAAAACAGAAGCCAGATGCATTTTTTTCAAAAATTGAAATAAGGAATGCATCCCCTGAATATCCTTTATGATCAATATACCGTTTCTGCCTACCTGCTTTAACCTTGCCTTATTTGTTTGAGTTTGGATAAAATTTAAAATCTTAATGAAAATATCACTAGTGAAATAAGGGGAATCAGCATTGGCTACAAAAAAACATTTCAGTGTTCCTTCTTTAAGAATCATCTTTTCAAAACCCAAATCAACGGCTAATTTACGGCAGCGGACTATTGTAAAAAGATCTTCCACCTGCGAAGGAACAGGCCCAAACCGGTCAACCATTTCCTCATGAAAATCTGAAAGGTCTTTTTCATTTTCACAATTATCAAGCCTTGAATACAAATTCAACCTTTCCGTAATACTTTCTACATATTCATCCGGAATCAGGATTTCAAGATCTGTATCTATCGTACAATCGGAAACAAAATCATCTTGCTTCTGAATTTCTTCCCTGAATAATTCTTTAAATTCTTTTCTTTTCAATTCCCTGATAGCTTCATCCAGAATTTTCTGGTACATCTCAAAACCAATCTCAGCAATAAAACCACTTTGCTCACCACCCAAAAGATTGCCGGCTCCGCGAATATCGAGATCACGCATCGCAATCTGGAAGCCACTTCCTAGTTCGCTATATTGCTCAAGTGTTGTTAATCGCTTGCGGCTGTCAGCCGGCAAAGTGCTCATTGGAGGCGCCAGTAAATAACAAAATGCTTTCTTATTACTTCTCCCCACTCTGCCCCTTAATTGGTGCAGGTCACTAAGGCCAAACTGGTGGGCATTATTTACAACTATGGTATTTACATTAGGAATATCTACCCCGCTTTCTATAATATTGGTGCATACCAGCACATCATACTTGCGGTCCATAAAATCAAGAATAGTTTCTTCGAGCCTATCGCCTTCCATTTGCCCATGAGCATAAGCGATACTCAGATCAGGGCAAAGTCCCTGCAATAAAGAACGCATTTCACTAAGTCCGTGTACGCGATTATGAATGAAAAAAACCTGTCCGCCTCTTTCTGTTTCGTAATAAATTGCATCGCGGATAAAGTCCTGGTTAAATACATGCACTTCAGTTTGAATCGGCTGACGGTTCGGCGGCGGTGTATTGATGATGCTCAGATCCCTCGCTCCCATCAGGCTGAATTGTAAAGTCCTCGGGATAGGTGTGGCAGTTAGTGTAAGTGAATCAACAGTTGTACGAATTTGCTTTAATTTTTCTTTTGAAGCTACGCCAAATTTTTGCTCTTCATCAATTACCATTAATCCAAGATCCTTAAATATTACCTCCTTGCCAAGCAGGGCATGAGTTCCTATAATAATATCAATTTTCCTTTCTTTCAGTCTCTGTAATATTTCTTTCTTTTCCTTCGAGGTCTTAAACCGGTTGATATATTCTACGGTTACCGGAAAGTCTTTTAGGCGGTCACTGAAAGTTTTATAGTGCTGGTAGGCCAGGATGGTTGTAGGGACTAAGACTGCAGCCTGTTTACCATCGAGGCAGGTTTTAAATGCTGCTCTTATGGCAACTTCTGTCTTGCCAAATCCAACATCACCACATACAAGCCTGTCCATTGGCGAAGGCTTTTCCATGTCATTTTTTACATCTGCAACGGCTTTATTTTGATCCGGGGTGTCTTCATAAATAAAAGAAGCTTCCAGCTCTGTCTGCATGTAGTTATCCGGAGAATGTGAAAAACCTTTCAGGCTTTTTCTTTGCGCATATAATTTTATCAGGTCGGTGGCAATATCTTTTACCTGCTTCCTGGTCTTTTCTTTCAGTTTATTCCATACATCACTGCCCAGCTTATTCATTTTTGGAACCGTTCCTTCTTTACCACTATACTTGCTTATTTTGTGCAGCGATGAAATATTTACATACAAAAGATCTTTGTCTTTGTAAACTATGCGAACTGCTTCCTGCAATCTTCCGTTTGCTTCTCCGTCAGGATTCCGTTGGGCAATTTTCTCAAGACCGCTGTAAATACCTACCCCGTGATCAATATGAGTTACATAATCTCCCGGTTGTAATTCACGAAGTGTTTTTAAAGTGAGCGCTTTATTTTTGCTGAACGCCTGCCGTACCCGGTATTTATGATATCGCTGAAAAATCTGGTGGTCAGTATAACAAACAATTTTTAAATCATTATCAATAAATCCTTCATGGATAGATGAAGGTATTGGCGTAAAATTTATTTCGGCATTGAGATCCCTAAAAATGGTATGTAACCTTTCTAATTGCTTTGGATTATCAGCAAAAATGAATAGGTTATGCTTGTTTAATTCAAATTTTTTTAAATTGTCAATTAATAATGTAAACTGTCGATTGAATGCGGGTTGCGGGGAAATATTAAACTGAACTTTGCTCCTCCTGCTTTCATTATTTTTCGAAAAATAAGATTTGGATCCAAACTCAATGATATGGTGTAACATTACTTCTTCTTCTAAAGAGGATGCCTTTACAAAATCATTTTTTGAAATTGATTGTTTGAGATTCAGTTCATCGTCATCTACCTGGGAATTATAGGAACCAGCATCGGTAGTTTTATTTTCAATAGCATTTTTTACTTCTTCTTCCTGTTCTTGTATGATTTCTTGTATGAATTCCCAATTTTCAATCCATACAACAGTATTTTCAGGAAGGAATTTTACGATGGAAACTTTTTCACCATCGGTAAACTGCGTTTCAATGTTGGGAATAATATTTACCTGCAGCAATTTTCTTTCGCTCAATTGTGTTTCTGGATCAAATATCCGGATGCTGTCAATTTCGTCGCCAAATAATTCAATGCGATATGGTTTTTCATTGCCATAACTGTAAATATCAAGAATGCCGCCGCGAACGGCAAACTGCCCGGGCTCGTACACAAAATCATTTCGGCTGAAACCATAATTAACGAAGCGTGCCAGCAAGGCATCTAAATCTATCGGTTCGCTCTGTTTAAAGGAAATAATATTTTCATTCAGGGTTTTCGATAAGACTACCTTCTCAAAAATTGCTTCAGGATACGTAACTATTATTTTCCGGTTGCCGCCGGCACTCAATTTTGTCAATGCTTCTGTTCTGAGCATTACATGACTGCTATTGAGCAACCTATAATTTTTTTTATTTTTAAAAGAAGATGGGAAATAAAAGACATCCAGCGCTTTAGTAATATTTTCAATGGTATTGTGAAAATACGCTGCTTCTTCTGCATCCCTTAATATGATAAGATGGTTAAGACGGGAAGTTAAAGAATGATTAAAAACTGAAGAAACCACAAATTGCGAGGCGCTTCCTGTAAGGCCTGGCAGGTGTATATATTGGGGGGTTGGCAATA
>PKYU01000494.1 GCA_003132765.1 Chitinophagaceae bacterium
TTTGGATGATTATACCAGGTTAGTATTTGTAAAGAAATAAATCATACATTTGCATTCAAAAAAGCAAATGGAGAACCATGATTTATTAAAAGAGAAATATGAAAGGATAAAAAGCATTTTGAATGAGCGTGACACACGTTTGATATTAGCATCTGAAGCCTTGAGCTTAGGTCGGGGAGGTATCAGTGCTGTATCTAAGAAGTCAGGTGTATCAAGGTCAACATTAACAATTGGCATCACTGAACTTNNGTTAAAGGCAGCTCCGTCAGGAAGTCCGGAGGTGGCAGAAAAAAAGAAACGGAAAAGAATAAAAATCTTGAACCGGTAATAGAACAAATCGTTTGCCCCCATACTGCAGGAGATCCTATGAGTCCGCTATTATGGAGCAGTAAAAGTTTGCGACATATTGCAGAGGCAGCAAAGGAAAAGGGTTGCCAAATAAGTCATCAATCAGTGGGGGAAATATTGAAAAGTAAAGGATATAGCTTGCAGGGAAATCGCAAAACCGATGAAGGTAGTAACCATATTGATAGAGATGCCCAATTTAATTATATAAATGATATTGCAAAAGATTTTTTAGCGGCGGGTGATCCTGTAATATCAGTTGATTGCAAGAAAAAGGAATTGATTGGGAACTTCAAGAATGCTGGAACACAATGGCTTCCGGCAAAAAAACCTATAACAGTTAAGGTATATGATTTTATTGACAAAGATTTAGGCAAAGCCATCCCTTATGGTGTGTATGATATAGCTAATAATGAAGGTTGGGTAAGTGTTGGCATTAGCCATGATACTGCAAGCTTTGCGGTATCAACAATTAGAAACTGGTGGTTTGAAATGGGTGAAGAAAAATTTAAAAGATCCAAACGAATACTTATTACAGCCGGTGGCGGAGGAAGCAATAGTTCAAGAAGTAGATTGTGGAAAATAGAACTACAGGTATTGGCAGATGAAATTGGCAAAGAAATATCGGTAAGTCATTTTCCTCCAGGCACAAGTAAATGGAATAAAATAGAGCATAGATTATTTTCACACATTACTATGAATTGGCGAGCAAGACCCTTAACAAGTTTACAATTCATTGTGGATTTAATCGCANNGGGTTAATCGCATCCACCACAACAACCAAAGGGTTAAAAGTGAAATCTAAATTAGATAAAGTTGTGTATGAGAAAGGAGTGAAAATATCAGATGAAAAGTTGGGGAAGATCAATATCAAAAAAAGCGAATTTCATGGCGAATGGAACTATACAATTAAACCACAAATTGAATAGGTTATTTCTTGACAGATACTAAGAGGCCTTAGCAAGAATTTGCCCTTCCTGTTTTTTCATATTTAACTTTCCATTATATTTCGCTCCTAATTCTATTTCCAGCGTATCTGTTGTGATATCACCATTCACTAGGCCGGTCTTTTTTATTTCCAGTTGAGTGGCATTAATATTACCGTTGATTCTGCCATAAATTATCGCAGATTTAGTAATGATATTTCCTTCAACGATACCATTTTCTCCTAAAACTACTCCTTCGCTAACATTTATATCACCGATAATTTTGCCTTCGATCCTTATAACAGATGATCCCTGGAGTTCGCCGGTAATGGTGTAGCCTTCACCAATAATAGTTGAAATTTCCTTTTGGTTAATTTCAAGTGGCTGCTGCTTATTACTTTTTTTAAACATAATTAATTGAGGGTTAAGAATGATTGAGGGTTTATTTGTTGACCATTTTTGTGTACTTCGTAATGAAGGTGAGGCCCGGTGGACCTTCCCGTAGAGCCAATATTTCCGATTTGCTGACCAATATCGATCTTCTGACCAACCGCAACTGCAATTCTGGATAAATGGCCATAAAGTGTTTCAAAGCCATTCCCATGCTTTATCATGATGCAATTTCCAAATCCTCCTCTGCGCCCTGCAAATTCCACTTCACCTTTTGCCATAGCTTTCACGGGTGAGCCAAACGGAGCTCTTATATCCACACCTTTATGAGTCTCGACATTTTCTCCGGTAAATGGATTTTCCCTATGTCCAAAAGTGGAAGTTATTTCTCCTTGATACGGATAACCCAATGGTGTATAGGAAATGTTATAAATAATGCGGTTGAGATAGCCTTCATAGAAATCGCTGATTTCATCTGCTGAAATAATACTGTTGTCAGCTTCACCGCCCTTCGGACCTTTACTTACCTGTTGAATACCTCTCGCCCTGAGATAATTATTGATAGTTGACAAATCTTTATCAATATTTGAAAATTTCGTGCGTAATGCATTGGTATCCAATTGTGAAAATATTGTATGAAACGAATGAATCTTTTCAGTAAGCCTATTGCGGAGAACAGTCTGCTCCATGTTGCTCGATGTCAGGTAAATGATGGTTCCAATTAGGGCGAAAAAAATTAAAAAAATACATGCGAGGTACTTTTTCCAATTAGAAAGTAAACGGCTCGAAACCTGCAACGGTTTTATCGCTTTGGAATCCTTATTTACAAATAAGATGGTGGTTTTTTCTTTGGGTTTTTTCATTTTCTCCAGGTTAAATTAATATCATATTGGATTTCTATTAACTTGGGATAAACAAGGATATAGAATTTAGGATATTGGTCCCCTTACCGGGTATAAGATTATTAACGACATATGGGCATATTAATTGCCTCCAATAGAAATTTTTTGAATATNNAAAAATCAATTGGATCATATAAGATCATTATGCTATCTGAGTAAAACATGCAAAAAATTAATATGGATGAATAAATTGCAATAATGTTTGGCAATAACATACTTAACTGATTAAAAAAAATCCCTGAATTTTCTTTTAAATTATATACAGAGCTTTCTTTTATTTGTGCTGCTGGAATATATATATGAAAAACTAACCTGCATATTGTTCAATTGTATTTTCACTTTTTTCCTGCTCCATNNTTTGCTTCCTTCTTTTTGGAAATAATTAAACCTACCATCATTATCAATACAGTTAGAATAATAACCTGAATTACAAGTGAAGTATTAATAAAAGTGATGGCATTTGTAGGAATAACAGCTATAAAAAGAAGAATGGTGATCAGGCCCCTCGGTGCAATAAACAAAAGAGGGGATAAAGGTAGTTTCATAATTTTCAACATAATAGCTCTTATAATAAAGATGGCAGCTGTAATTCCCGTTGCCCAAACAATAGTTTGAGGATTTAAGATTTCTGATCTTTTCATCAGGAATCCAAAAAGTAAAAAGAATAATGCCCTGACCAAGAAAGTAACCTCAACAATTAGTTCCTTGAACTTGCTCACCTCTTTGTCAAGTTCCCTTGGTCTAAGTAATTGGATCCATTTAAATTGTTTTATTTCATCAAGGTTGCCTAAAAAAAGGCCAAAAAGGAGAATGAAGACGAGAGCCGGTAAGTGATAAACCTCTGAAATGGCATAAATTAAGATTACCAGCAGAATTATTGGAACAAATTTTATTGGGTGCTCAATTTTGCTGAGTAAATAAGATAATCCAAGCGTGGCAATAAATGAAATCAGGGAAATAATGAGCAATTGCAGAGTAAATTGACCTGTTGATTGTAAGTTGATAACTTCATTCCGGGCTACGAAATTAAAAAACAGCACGCCTAAAATATCAGAGAGACTACTTTCATAAATAATGAACTCTCTGTCGCCAGTAGTAAGGTTAATAGCACTGGAAATGGCAACAGCGCTGCTGATTACACAAAATGGAATGGCAAGNNAAAATATTGAAACATATATCCTAACAGGAAAGCAAGGCATACCATTGGAATCAAAGCCACAAGGAATGATTTTGTAATTATTGTTTTTTTTGATTTGTTAAATTCCAGCTCCAGTGATCCCTCCAAAACTATTAATACGAGTCCAAGGGTTCCTAGAAAAGGGAGTAACCTGGTTAAATCAGGTATTTCAATTTCCATTAATTGAGATACCTGCCTGACAATCCATCCTAGTAATAGTAATAAGAGTACAGAAGGTATTTTAGTAAGAGAAGAAGTGAGGTCGAAGAAATAGGCAATCAACAGTAATCCGCATAGCGCTATAATAATTGTTATTGTCATAATAATAATTTCGGCTTACCCTTTTTATCTCCACAATAAGCTGATTTTTCAAAATT
>PKYU01000532.1 GCA_003132765.1 Chitinophagaceae bacterium
ACCCGCGAACTAAAGAGCCATGAGCAAAGGATCGTCCAGGAAGGTGAGAAAGTGATTAAAGATAAGGTGAAGGCTGAGATGCACCAGGCAGTAGTGGAAGTAGGTACAGACATTTGCCAAAATATAGATGAAGCATTTGTAGATGTTAGCAATTTAAGAAAGACCATAAGCGCTATTGCTAATGAACTTGGTTTATGGGTTGGGGCTTCCGGCACCCACCCTTTTAGCCACTGGGAAAGTCAGCTAATTACNNGCAGGAAGCCGCCAGGAGTAATCTTATCTTCGGATTGCATGTTCATGTGGGAATGGAAAACAGGGAAATGGCCATCCACATTGCAAATTCTGCCCGTTATTTTTTGCCCCATATTTATGCCTTAAGCACGAACTCGCCGTTTTGGGAAGGAAGATTAACAGGGTATAAATCTTTCCGAACAAAAGTATTTGACAAATTTCCAAGGACGGGAATTCCAGATTATTTTGACAGCATAGAAGCTTATGATAATTATGTAAAGCTGCTGGTAAAAACCAATTGTATCGATAATGCAAAAAAAATATGGTGGGATCTTAGAGTGCATCCTTTCTTTAATACAGTTGAATTCCGGATTTGCGATGTGCCCCTAACCGTTATGGAGACCATTACCATTGCCGCATTGTTCCAGGGGATTTGTGCAAAATTGTACAAACTCCGTTCACAAAATCTAAACTTCATTATGTATAGCAGGGCTTTGATAAATGAAAACAAATGGAGGGCTGGCCGATATGGAATTGAAGGAAGCATGATTGACTTTGGCAAGGAAACAGAAGTCAATACGAGGGTTCTTATTTATGAATTGCTGGATTTTATCGATGATGTCGCCGGCCCGCTAGGTATCCGAAATGCAGTTGGCAATGTTCACAGGATGCTTGAAGAAGGTACCGGTGCTGACAGGCAATTGAAGGTTTTTGAACAAACGAACAGTCTTCCGGCTGTTGTGGATTATATTCATGATCAGTTTCTGGCCGGATTGTAAAAGAGCTTCACAAATATAAATAGTAAGAGAAAAATTGCTATCGGCGCAATGTTTGCACCAGAATATCCATAGTTAAATAAAAACAAAATAATACTTAGGCAAGCTAATTAGTATTCAGGTATGTATAGTAAATATNNTACCCTCCCTTTTCCACTATCTTTTTGAAAATTTCCGGCTAATATAATTACATGATCTGTTCAAGAGATCCCCATCATCGGGCGTAAGTTATCAGCAATAATCCTCTATTTCCATTTTAACCTCACCCTTCAAAGCAGAACAATAATGTTTCTGAAGGCATTGGGATTAATGAATCTTGTATTTAATGTATAAAATTTTTAAATCATGGAAACAAATTTTGCTCAACAAGAAATTTTGTTAGTTACGGGTACAAGCTTTTCACTGGGATATTTTTGTGAAACGTCTGATGGTCTCGATTATAATCATCTGACTGAAAAAGAAAAGCTGGAGGTCGCCTGCTGGAATGGTCTTCTTCCGGTAATGCTACCTGAAATTTTCACCAAAAATGAAGCGAATAAATTGTATCTCTGGGAAATAAGAGAAGCTACTTCATTTATCAAACTTGAACTGGGTGAGCAATACATGGGATTTGACAGGTATTATTCTTTGAACCCTTATGCATTTTTACCAATAAAACTGCTTTCCTGAAACAGCGGAACCGATTTATCTACTTGTTATAATTTTTCTTAACCGAATCCAAACCTGCAAATAAGCTCAGCTTAGTTTGAAAACATGATTTAATAAGTATTTTCAGTTGGGATCTATATTAATCATTACCCTTAATTCAAGGTATACTATAGGTAGCGGGAGGATCAGCTTCGGGGAAAGAAGAATGGTTGCCTACCCCAACTAAAGAAAAATTATGCATATAGAAGTAATAAAATAAAAACAGCAAAGAAATTACCAGGAGTAAGATCACCCATATTTTTTGAGAAGATTTCTTTTGAACTGTTTCTTCTTTTCGGTAAAATTCGCTCATTACAGCTGAGGTTGTTTCATGATCGCCAACCAAAACGGAATGCTCCTCATTTTTATGAATGGCCTTTTCTNNTGCAGAAACGAAATCAAAAAATCTTATTCTCTTTTGAGATTGAAAGAAAACATGGCCGGCATGGTTTTTCTGAAGGCTTCCTATAGAATAGAAATTTATTTTTTGACCACTATCCAATTTCATTTTAGCCTGAAGGCACCAATTATTTATTTTTTCTTCAGCTTGCTCCCTTGGCAAATTTTGCATATGTGATGCATAAGTTATCAGATCATCCGTTAGGTAATCTTCCCGGGTGTCGAAGTGAATTTCGTCAACTGGCGGATGAATTTGCCTACCGGCAATATCAGCTTCTGCAGATTTGTTATAAATCTTTATTTTGCCTAAAAGTGGAAGGCTGCACTCCTTTCTTTGAGCCAGGTATGAGGTGATCAGATATTGCATTATTACAGCAAATATCTGAAAATAATCAGAGGAATAATATTTTTTACTAAATCAAAAATGAATGAGGATACCGCCAATAACCTGCAAGCCATAAACGGGATAATTGTTCCACCGCTCATATTGGCTGTTAAGAATGTTATCAAGGTCCAGCCATGCGCTAAATCTTTTTGTGATCTTAAACTCTGCTCCAACACTCAGATCAGTTCCTCCTTTGAGTGTTTTCTCTGAACCATTTGCGAGAAGGGCTTTAGCGCCGGAAAATGCCACCAGGTCTCCCTTTATCAACAACTGTTTGAATGCATACCAACGAAGCGAGCCGGTGATTTGCAAAGGAATTAATTCCCATGCCTTGGCATTATCATGAAGACCGGTATAAGTGTTCATGTCAAGACCAGCAGTAAGGCTGAATTTATCCTGGTTGATGAAATTCATATCTCCATGTATCTGCAGGTTATCCATTTTGCTTTCATTTCTGATATAGAAACTCTTTCCATCTGTGCTGTCATTTATGAATAATGGCATATCGTGTATGGCTACATAAGCCGCACGGGCATTGAAGCTGAAATGATTTCCCACGGTAGCCTTTATGCCTCCATAATATTGAACTTGTTTTGTATTATTTAAAAAAGAAGGATCCTGCATATATGGATTTTCTCCGCTCAATGTCCTGAAATTATTCGCAATATAACTGCCTACCCATCCTGCCTGAACAATCAGGTCATTTTCTTTCAACTTTATTTCAGTGTAAATGTTAGGTAAAAGCGAAGAGCTACTATTATTCCATGCAGGTGTTACGCCACCATGAAATGTAAACATATCGCTATAGTAAACTAATTCCGGTGCGATTTGAAATAAATTGTTGGTGATTTTTAGAGAGGTGCTGTTATTCTCATATTTATCTAAATTAGCGGTAACATTTATTTTGAATGATACAGACTCACTGAATTTTTTTTCGGCAGGTAAGATTAGAAGTAATGTCGTTTCACTGGACTCGTTTTCCCTCGAAAAGGCATGCAGTTCCATATGCGGATCATAAATAGCATTCAGGTCATTCTCTGCAATATTTCTGAATCCTATTCCTGCGGAAAGGTCCTGGTAGCTTCTCCTAATTGCAGGTTTGATGAAGCTGTCAATGCTATGGTCATATCCATACTGGTAATATTCATGCTGCGCAAATGCTGCCTTGGCATATATTTCATTCTTAGGAGTAAATAGACTTCCGGCGCCTCCAACATTTAATTCACTGAAATCCTGGTTAACAATATTTCCTCTTGACGATATGTAATTACCATAAACATTAAGTAGACTTTTTTTGCCGTCCCCAAAACTGAAAGCCCCCGCGACAAAAGGTGTAGTGAAACTTCCAAAACCAACTTTTAATTGATTTCTGTCGCCCAGATGCAATGAAGTATCAATATCAAGAGCTAATGNNAAATAAATTCTGCGCAGGAATATTATAGGAAAGTCTTGGCCTTGAAGTATCAGCATTCATTGGAGATGCAGATAAATTTATTTTGACAGTATTTCTTAAAACTGGTTTATAGGAAGAGGTAATTTCAATGGTTTGCCTTCTTGATGTGTCCTGCTGCGCATCTGCAGCATTGAGATAAACACAAAAAAATATTGCAACCGTTAATATCCTTTTCAAGTAATTCCTTATATGATTCATAACCTTTTTATGCTTTATTATTGAGGTCGATAACATACTATTTTTTTGATTGCGGTGCTTCCACTTTTGAATTTTCCTGTTCCTGGCCTATGGCAATGTTTAACTTATCCTGGGCTTCTTTTTTCAATTCCGGAATGGTTGCATTATTTGCTACACTCAGGTAGGTAGCCTTTGCATTGAAATAATCCTTCTCCAGCAAGTAAACATCGCCTAATAAAATGTAAGACTTCGCCACCCAATAATCGTAGGACCCGGTAACCTTAATCACTTCGAGACCACCTTTTTCTGCTTTTAATAGCTGGTTAAGCTTCAGATAACAATTGGCTATTTCATAACGGGCTTCAGCTCCCCAGGCAGATTTATTAACTGCGGCCACTTGTTTAAGCGCATCTATTGCCTGCTCACATTGGTTATCAGCCTGCAATGATTTTCCAAGTACCAGGTTGGCTATCGCCTTGTCATCGGTACTCAATCCCTTCTTGGTGAGCAATTCTTTTGAGGCAATATTGGCCTGCGCATAGTCTTTGGTTTCATAATCGCTTCTGACTAACCCACGGAGAGCTTCAAGCTGATTTTCGGGAGAGGTAGACAGTTCCTGTAATTTTGAGAAATATATTTTTGAATTAACATAATCCTGTAATTCGAAATAATAAATTCTTGCAGCGGCATATGCTGCTTTTTCTGCAAACCGGCTACTACCCTGGCCTACCACATATTCGTAACCAACCAATGCATTTTTCCAATTNNCGGCACAATCATTATTTGTATACTTTAATTCAGCCGATGCATAGGTTAAAGAATCAGCCTCTGAAATGCTGACTACTTTACCTGCTTTTTTTACAAAATCAACATATTCATTTGGGCGCCCGAGTTCAATATAAATATTCTTCATAATATCCATTGCCTCATCGGCTTCAGGTGATTGGGGAAAAAGTGATACCAGTTTCTGGTAATATTTTAATGCTTCTTCATTATTATTCATATTATAATAGCAAAGCCCAAGTTTCAGGTACACTTTTGGATATTGCCCGGTGGCACTTTTCAAATCCAGCATTTTATTAAGATATGGAACCGCATCCCTGAATTTTTCCTGAACCATGTATGCATTGGCAATCTGCAAATAAGATTCCGCTACCAGATCACTTTTAGGATATCGCTGCACCAATGAATTAAAAGTTTTCACTTTTTCTGCGGGGTTGTTTATCCCATTTATTAAGGCAATCTGGTATAATGAATAATCACTCTGAGGCAATCCATTATCAATAATCTTTTGATACATAGTTCTTGATGTACTGTGATTTTTTTGCATGAAATAACAGTCCGCTTCACGAATATATGCGTCCTGCTGAAGTCCTGAAGATTGGGAGGAAATGATGGGCGATACCTTACTGANNATGCCAATGGATAATTTTCCAGGTTAAGATATGCGTAACCCAGGGTATATCTTGCAGAGGCCGGGTTGGCTTCACCCAAAATGCCGCCGTAAAGGAGGTAGGCATTCATATATTTAATTACATCTTCGTAATTGCCATTTCTATACGCAACTTCACCTTTCCAGAAATTAGCATATGGAAGAACCTCTCCTGCGTTAGGATCTCTTATAATT
>PKYU01000450.1 GCA_003132765.1 Chitinophagaceae bacterium
TTTAAAAGTAAAGGCAGGGTGATCTCTTTTGTCTGAAGAGTTCACTGTTGTATTAGGAAAAATGTTGATTAAAGCTAAAGATTTTAATAAAGTTTTCATTGCATTTAAAATATATTTGTTTTTGAGATGAAATCAATATTAATTATTTTCCTTTCGGCTTTATTCTGTTCAGTTTTTAGTTTTTATATTGATCATAAAAAAAGTGGCGATCCGGTATTCATTGAACCTTCAAAGCAGCGAAGTGGCGACGCGAAGGCAGGGTATACTTATTTAACTGAAGGAGACTATTTAAAAAGCGGAATCCCCTTTTCATTTTTTAAAATGGCATTTAACAAGCCTGGCAATGATCTTGGCAGGAAGGGCATGAATCAAAATATTCCTTACTCTTTCAATGCAGTAGTGGCCCCAAACGGTGAAAAGATAGTTTCACCCAATTGCCTCCAATGCCACGCTCAGGAATTTAACGGTAAGGTCATAATTGGCATAGGAAATTCCTTTTCTGACTACACAAATAATAATTCAGGAACGGCATTACTACTTGAAAAATTTCTTAAATCGGGGCCACGCAATGAAAAGAAGTTAGAAGCTGCCAGAAATTTTATTCAATCTGTAGTTGCTATATCTCCCTACCTTATTACCGAGACAAAAGGTGTAANNGACAGGCTTGCTTCTCTATTGGTAGCTCACAGGGATCCAAAGACATTCAGGTGGTCCGAAAGTGCTTTGTTACCAATACCGGATGAAATAATTCCTACCGATGTTCCCGCATGGTGGTTACTTAAAAAGAAAAATGCCATGTTTTATAACGGTTTTGGGAGGGGCGACTTTGGAAGGTTTTTAATGGCTTCCAACCTGCTAACAGTTACGGATACCGCAGAAACAGCCGAAGTTGATGCACATTTTAATGATGTGCTTGCTTACATATTTTCATTACAACCACCTGTTTATCCCCAGGCTGTAAATAAACCGCTTGCAGAAAGTGGTCAACTCATATTTGAAGCTTCCTGTTCAGATTGCCATGGCACCTATGGCACTAATAGCATTTACCCAAACCTGCTAATACCTGAAGATGTTATTCAAGNNTTCGATGCTTTGCTCTTCAAATTACAGCAGCCCTCAATTTGTAAATTGGTTTAACCAAAGCTGGTTCACTACTGGGGATCATCCGGCCAAATTAGCACCTTTTAAGGGTTATATAGCTCCTCCTCTTGATGGAATTTGGGCAACAGCACCCTACCTGCATAATGGCTCTGTTCCTGATTTAGAATCATTATTGAACAGCAGGTTGCGGCCAAAATACTGGAGCAGGGATTTTAAGAATCCTCAATATAATCTTGACACGCCGGGATGGAAATACGGGGAAGAATACTCTGCAACAAATAAAGAGACTTATAATACAACTCTTAAAGGATACAGTAACGCCGGTCATTATTTTGGAGATAATCTTACCAATGATGAAAGAAAAGCTGTTATTGAATACCTGAAAACTCTATAATGAAAAGGTGAACGTAGAAAAAACAAAAGGCTATAAAATTGTTAGCTCCTGGCTAAAAAATAAAAATCTGACCCCTTTANNACTGGCTGCGGGAAAACCTTTTCATTTTTCCTGGGAGCAATAATTGATTTTATTAATGACCATCCAGAGAATTACAAGTCAAAAAATAAAAATAGCCTTCAGCTTCTATGGATCACACCCTTACGGGCTTTAGCTACAGATATTGGCAGGGCCATGAAAGAGGTGATTGATGAACTCGAAATGAACTGGAAGGTAGGAATCCGAAACGGAGATACAAGTATCAAAGACAGGCAAACACAAAAAAATCATATGCCTGAAGTATTAATCATTACTCCGGAAAGCATTCATTTATTATTGGCGCAAAAAAATTATCCTGAAATTTTCAAATCTCTAAAAATAATTGCAGTTGATGAATGGCATGAATTACTTGGCTCCAAAAGGGGGGTCCAGGTTGAATTGGCGCTGTCCAGAATAATTCATCTCCATAGAAAGAATCCGCGCTGCCTNNTGGGGAATATCAGCTACTATCGGAAATCTTGACCAGGCAAGAGAGGTATTGCTTTCGCCCCTATCCTGTTTTCAGAAAGAAGGAATTAATATTAAAACCGAAACCGTAACGGCAGATATTAAAAAACCCATCGAGATAGAATCAATATTTCCGGATGAAATTGAGCAATTTCCCTGGGCAGGCCATTTAGGAATAAAACTGGTAGAGAAAGTGATTCCCATAATACTCAAAAGCAAAACGACCTTGATCTTTATCAATACTAGGGGAATGAGTGAATTATGGTACCAGGCTCTTCTTACCGCTCATCCGGAGTTTGCAGGAACGATTGCCCTTCACCATGGAAGTATTGAACGAAACTTAAGAAGCTGGGTTGAGGAAAATCTGCACACAGGAAAGTTAAAAGCAGTGGTTTGTACAGCAAGCCTCGACCTTGGTGTTGATTTTCGTCCAGTAGAAACCGNNAAGAGCAGGAAGAAGCGGCCATCAGCCGGGAGAAATAAGTAAAATATATTTTTTGCCCACCCATTCTTTAGAACTGATGGAAGCTGCTGCTCTTAAAGAAGCTACCTCCATTAAATTAATTGAAAGCCGGGAACCACGAATTTTATGCTTTGATGTTTTGATTCAATATCTAAGCACGCTGGCTATTTCAGATGGTTTTTATCCAGGCGAAATTCTTGAAGAAATNNATCAGATTTTGCAATTCTCCACAGGGGGTGGTGTGGCACTGCAGCAATACGATGATTATAAAAAAATTGAAGTAATCGATGGATTGTATAAAATTAATAACCGCCGTATCGCTATGCGACACAGGATGCACATAGGAACGATTGTAAGCAATCCGATGATGAAAGTAAAATTCATTATCGGTGGCTTTGTAGGGGTTATCGAAGAATGGTTTATTGCCCGGCTGCAACCGGGTGATACATTTACTTTGGCGGGGAGAAACCTTGAATTTGTTATGGTGAAGGAAATGACGGCATTGGTTAGAAAATCAAATGCCAGGAAGTCAATAATACCAAGCTGGCAGGGAGGCCGTATGCCCCTTTCGGCTAACCTGGGATTTATGTTGCGGAAAAAATTTGATGAAGCCGCTTCCCTTTTTCATGATAAAAAGAAGATTAGTATTGAAAAGGAAATCTCAGCATTACAGCCTTTATTTGAATTACAGGAATATCTTTCTCATATTCCAAAACAAAATGAATTATTGATTGAGCAAATTGAAACCAAGGATGGATATCATCTTTTCGTTTTCCCTTTCGAGGGCAGGCTTGTGCATGAAGCGATGGCTGCTGTGTTAGCTTACAGAATGAGCAGGATTACCCCCATTACTTTTTCCATGGCCATGAATGATTATGGTTTTGAACTATTAAGCGATCAGTCTATACCTCTGGATGATTCCAATTCCTATGAATTATTTTCTCGGGAAAATCTTTTTGCCGATATCCAGCGAAGTTTAAATAGCGTTGAANNCAATGTTTTCGCGGAATATGAACCTGCAAATTTATTGCTTAGGCAAGCCTATAATGAAGCAATGGAGCAACAAATGGAGGAAGAAAGGCTTCGGAATATGTTACAACGAATACAAGAGAGTAAGATCATCATTACATTTCCTGACAGGCTTACGCCTTTTTGTTTCCCCATCAAAGTTGATAGTCTCAGGGAGAATCTTACTTCAGAAAAACTGGAAGACAGGGTTAGACGGATGCAAATGCAACCTGAAAACTGACACCACCATTTAGGAGTCAATTTGCAATTTATTGGCCTGGATCTTATACAGAATACCTACTTATCTTCGTACGAAAAAATAACCTTGGTTTCTCCACAGAAATTCATCCTTAATAATCAAACTTTATGGCTATCTCCTGGCCGCTGTATTTTTTGGGAGGAAGAAAATGCACTCATCCTATCTGACCTTCATTTCGGCAAGACTGGGCACTTCCGGAAAGAAGGAATTGGCGTACCTCAAAATATTTATAAGGAAGATCTTCACAGGCTCTTTAGCCAGGTTCAATTTTTTAAACCATCTGTATTACTTATTACGGGTGATATGTTTCACAGTCAAAATAATAAGGAAATCGATTTTTTCCTGAAATGGAGGAAAGATTTACCCAATATAAAATTTCATCTTATCAAAGGGAATCATGATGTGCTTCCGGATATATTCTATGAGGAAGCAAAGATTACAGTGGCAAAAAATAAATTATATATAAAAGGTTTTTGCTTTACACATGATTTCGGTTCAGATTTGAAAACACAGGAAAAAAAACATTTCACTTTTTCGGGACATATTCATCCCGGAGTTAGGATGATGGGGAATGGTAAACAATCTTTGATGCTCCCCTGTTTTTATTTTACCGAAAATTACGCAGTATTGCCCGCATTCAGCCTGTTTTCAGGATTGTATAATTTGAGGCCTAAGAAAAAAGATACTGTATTTGCCTTGGTAGAAAATAAGGTAATGAGGCTTTGAGCATTAAATATTGGAAGGTTAACTTCGGGCAGATGCTTTTCTCCTCTTAATCTCCTGTTTTAACAACGAAAGTTCTCTGCCGGTTTGCCCACTTACTGAAGCATTTTCCTGGGCCCGCCTCATCAGGTATGGAATAACATCTTTTATTGGTCCAAAGGGTAAATATTTGCTTACGAAGCACCCTGCCTTTGCAAGGTTAAACGAAATGTTATCGCTCATGCCAAATAATTGCGAAAAATGAACACGGACATAATGCAAGGGCAAACCAAATTTTTCCATCAATTCTGTTGCATATAGATTACTGTATTCATTATGAGATCCAACAATAATATAAACGCCATTAGCAGGATTGATACAAAATTCTATTGCAGCATTAAAATCATTATCAGTTGCCTCTTTACTATTGTGGATGGGAGAAGGATAATTCATTAAAGCAGCCCGCTCCCGTTCCTTTTCCATATAGGCGCCTCTTACTAATTTCATCCCAAATTTAAAATTATTTCCTTTGGAAAAGAGGAAGCTGTCTTTAATGAATCGCAAACGGTTTTTCCTATAGAGTTGGGCAGTATTATATACAACAGCTTTTCCCAGGTTAAACTTTTGCATCATCTGCATCGTGAGTGCATCTACCGGTTCCTGTATCCATGTCTCTTCAGCATCTACGAGCACGCCAATATTATTCTTGCTGGCAAATTCGCAGATAGTTTCTATCCGGTTTACAACCCTTTGCCATTCATCTTTTTCAATTTCATTCAAAGAATGTAAGGGAACTATACCGCGAATGATTTCATCATAGCGAGAGGATTTATTTAATTTTTCAAGTAACCCAAACCTTGCATACCCGGTAAGTTTTACACTCAGGAAGGGAATATTATTTTGAGTGGCTGCGTATTGAATAGATTGAATAAATACATCCCTTGCCTTGTCAAAATTCTCTTCCCCTTCTTTTCCTTCAACCCCATAATCAAGAATAACCTGTACATTAAATTTTCCTAATTTATTGGCTACTTTGGAAGTTTCGTGCAAAGATTCTCCTCCAACAAACTGGCTGAAAATTGTTTGCCTGATTACCCCTTTTACCGGAAGCCTGGCTTTCAAGGCTAATGGAGTCAGTTTTAATCCCAGCTTTACTAACCAGGCCTTTCCCATTGAAGCAAAAAGAAATCTTGCTTTTTTCAATTCTTTATCACTTTTATATTCAAAAGCAATTTCTGTATTCTCAAAGGAAATAGTTGACATAATTGGAGGACGAAATTCCAAAATCAAAAACTAATCTCCAAATAAATAAGTTGGAAGTAGGCAAGCTTGATATATCTATAAATAAACCAATCAGGCAACCTTATCTTTACAAAAAAATATATGATGATTTCAAAAAAGGCTTCAGAAAGTATTGTGATAATGACCGAGATTGTATTACCTAANNCTCATGTACTGGATGGATATTGCCGCTGCAATTGCGGGCTCCAAACATTGTAACGCACTGGTTGTAACCGCATCGGTTGATAACATCTCTTTTAGTAGTCCAATAAAACTAGGAAACGCTGTGCACATCGAAGCAAAAGTTACGAGGGCATTCAATACCAGTATGGAAGTACATTTGAACATATGGGGCGAGGATATTATTCAACAATACCGTTACAAGAGCAATGAAGCATATTATACATTTGTCGCACTCGATCCTAACAATAAACCACGGATAGTTCCACAGGTAGAACCTGAAACCANNGCTGTTCGATAGTGCACTGCGACGGCGGCAATTAAGATTAATTTTAGGAGGCAAAATGAAAGCTGGAGATGCGGTGGAGTTAAAAGCTCTTTTTATATAAATTATACCGGAGAAATTTAATCATTTGTCTAAAGCAGTTATCAAATGGTGTTTGCTTTTTATCATAAATTTCTTGCTCTGTTCAATGGCATCCATCACTTTTTCCAATATTACATCAATACTTTCTTCATAAGTAAATTGCAACGGTTCCTTAAAATGAACATTTAACAATGTGCCCTTCTTTTTAAATTTTAATCCTTTTTTGGTGAAAGCTCGCCAAAACCCACTTATAACTACTGGCACAACTATCGGCCGGTAATTCTTAATAATAAAGGCAGTCCCCTTTCTTCCTGGTGCAAATGGCTTGGTGGTTCCCTGTGGAAAAGTGATTACCCAGTTTTTTTCCAGTGCTCTTGCAATTTTACGGGTATCTCCGGGGTCAAGGCCACGCCTTACTTCCTTTCCTTCTGAACGCCATGTTCGCTTAACGGTAATTGCACCTGCCCACGTGAAAATTCTGCTGACTAAACTGCTTTTCATAGTTTCTGCAGCAGCTACAAAATAAACACGTGTGAATGGATTTAATAAATAGAATGGTAGGCCCAGCCGGTTTTCTTTCCTCCATTTTACAGCGCAAAAAATATGAAGAAATGTAATTACATCTGCAAAATATGTCTGATGGTTGCTAACAAATAATACATTCTTCATTGGGAGGTTTTTTAGATTCTCCGTGCCCAAAATTTTTATCTTGTTGAAAATTACTAACCCCGGGTAAGAAATCACTCCAACTACGAAGTATATGATAGACTTCACTAACCTCGTTTGTCTCAAACTATCAAGCCATCGTTTCATTTATATTCTTTTAAAAAATATTTGTAAAATCTTATAAAAATTAATGAACAAAGCTACCCTAACGTATTCACAGCCAAGGATTCCCAAGACAAGATACCAAAAACATTAGATGGCGGCAAAATAAAGTAAATAATTATTGGCCGGAAATTTTATAACAATTCTGCCAAATGACCTTAATTTACTACCTTTGCAATCCCAAAAATTAAAAATGATTTTGGATCCAAAATGAGTTACAATATTATTAACCAAAATGCTGATGACCAGGAGGTTGCTCAGGCGCCTGCAGCAACAACAACATCACCTGTTGAAATAAATATGGAAGAAAAAACGATCACTAATTCTGATTTAGCAAAAACTAATGCCGAAACAGAATCACAAATCAAACAAACTATTGAAGAAATGCCTCAGGGAGGAATTGAAGGAGTACCCTTTCCTGATTTTCCCGAAACAAACTCAGCAACTGCTGCTTCGGAACCTCAACCTACTGAAGCCGAAATTCACAAAGAAGCGTTATCTACGCCACATGATGATTTTGACTGGAGCGTTAATAAAAGAAATGTAACTTCTTATAAAAAAGAGGAAAGAGAAAAATATGATGAGGTTTACGATAAGACCTTTAAGCAAATTAATGACAATGAAATGATAAATGGCACTGTGGTTGGTATGACCAAAACAGATGTCGTTATTAATATTGGGTTTAAAAGTGATGGGCTTGTATCTCTGAATGAATTCCGTGATATGCCGAATCTTAAAGTTGGTGATGAGGTAGAAGTAATGGTAGCCGAAAAAGAAGACAGGGAAGGTAACCTTCACCTGAGCCGCAAACAGGCTCGCACCACAAGGGCTTGGGAAAAAATCATGGATATGCATAGAACTGGTGAAATAGTTACAGGCCTTGTTACCAGTAAGACAAAAGGAGGACTTATTGTCGATGTATTTGGAATGGAAACTTTTCTACCGGGCTCGCAAATTGATGTAAAGCCGGTCTCTGATTACGATCAGTTTGTTGGTAAAACAATGGAATTTAAAGTTGTAAAAATCAATGAAGCAATTAAGAATGCTGTCGTTTCCCATAAGGCACTTATTGAAAGTGATATTGAACAACAAAGGGCCGAAATAATTGGAAAACTTGAGAAGGGCCAGGTTTTAGAAGGCACTATTAAGAATATAACTGATTTTGGTGCTTTTCTTGATCTTGGTGGCCTTGACGGCTTGCTTTATATAACTGATATTAGCTGGGGTCGCATTAACCACCCTAGTGAAATATTAAAACTTGATCAAAAACTTAATGTAGTAGTCCTTGATTTTGATGACGACAAAAAACGCATTAGTCTTGGCTTAAAGCAATTAACACCTCATCCATGGGACACTTTGCCAGAGACGATTAAAGAAGGTGAAATAGTAAAAGGAAAAGTTGTGAATATTGAAGACTATGGTGCTTTCCTTGAGATATTCCCCGGCGTA
>PKYU01000272.1 GCA_003132765.1 Chitinophagaceae bacterium
AAAAGGTTCAGGAACTTCCCTGAGAAGAATGTTTTTGCAGGGGCGTGGACTAAACAGCAGCTATGCCATCTTCCAGGACGCAACCGGAAGGGCTTTTGAAAGAGTGGTATCCCTGGGTATTGCAATTGGTTCCGGTTATTTATTTGAAACAACTTTTAAGAAAGAGGTATACAGCGATCTTACAGGAGAACGCGGAACATTAATGGGCGCCATACAGGGCATTTTTGCAGCTCAATTTGAAGTATTAAGGAAGAAAGGACATTCCCCTTCAGAAGCTTTTAGTGAAACTGTCGAAGAGCTTACCCAATCCTTAATGCCTTTGGTCGCAGAAAACGGTATGGATTGGATGTATGCGAATTGCTCCACTACCGCCCAGCGTGGTGCATTAGATTGGTGGAAAAGATTTCGGGATGCAACCTTGCCTGTTTTTAATGAATTGTATGAAAGTGTTGCCACCGGCAAGGAAGCGGCAAAATCTATTGAAAGTAACAGCAAGGCAGATTACAGGGAAAAACTTGAAATTGAATTGAAGGAATTGCATGATAGTGAATTATGGCGTGCAGGCAAAACAGTGCGCAGTCTGCGACCCGAAAACCAACCACCTGCCGGCAAAGAAGAAACAGGGAAGAAGGTTGGTGCAGGGAAAGCATTATCTAATTGATCTTGCAATAATTTATCTAGGGTTGGATCTGGAAATGAAATTGATTTAGAAAAATTCAATTTGTTCATTATACATGTTTCTACAGTTCGATCCCGATTTTTTTCATCAGTATCGAAGCATTTAGGCTATTGCAAACACCTGGTTTCAGGAGGTAGTCAAAAAACAATTCGTCATTGCTTACCTGTACGTCAAAATGATAATTGATAATGTTGGAAGGAAATGCTTCAATTAATTTCGCCAGTTCAAGATCATGTGTTGCAATAATAGCGGCAGCATGATGTTTTATTAATTGTTTTACAAGAGCAACAGAGCCTGTATGCCGGTCAAGGGAGTTGGTTCCCCTTAATATTTCATCCAACAGAATGAATACCTTTTCACCGGCATTCACTTTTTCAATAATTGTTTTTAATTTCTTCAATTCAGCATAAAAAGTGGAAGTGCTTTCAGCCAGGTTATCTGTTACCCTCATACTGCTAATCATCTGCACGCAGGATAATTGAAGATGATCAGCATACACCGGTGCTCCTGCCATTGCCAAAACCACATTTACACCTATGCTTCTCAGGTAGGTGCTTTTTCCTGCCATATTAGAACCGGTCACCAGCATAATTTCGCCGTCCCCGGTTATCTTAATATCATTTCTAACGACTTTTGTTTCCGGAATTAACGGATGACCGATTCCTTTTCCTTCAATAATAAAAAATTCCGGGACAATGCCTGGAAAAGCCCATCCGGGCTTATTAAAATGCAAAATGCCGAAGCTGCATAAAGCTTCCATATGACCTAAAGTATTAAAACACTTTTGAATATTTTCCTGTTGTTCAGATTTCCATTTTTCCAGGCCCAGCATTTGCTGAAGGTTCCACAGTAGTAAAATATTCAAGGGCAAAGAAAGCACCAGGTTATAGCGTAAATCAAGCCTGTCAAGTAATTTATGCAGCCTCTTGATATCCTGAGAAACATTTTTATTTTCACGAAATAAAACTGTCTGCAATTCTTTTAATAAAGGACTTTCGAAGGTAGTATTTTCAATATGCTCAATGCTTACTGACAGAATATCTATTTCATCAGCAATCTTTGATAAGGTTTCGTGAATTGGCGCTACATATTTATTGACCTGGTAAGCAATGGCGGCAAATAAAAGCAGGGATAAATAAAATACAGAAGAAGATATTTTATCAAAAATATAAAAGGCTACTATAGAAAAAATAATTGCAGGAAGAAGGTAACGCAGCCATTTCCAGGGTTTAAAACGTGAAAAAACCGGTGGCTCTGTAATCCAGTTTTCAAGCCGATTTTTTGTAGAAAAGGATATTCTTTTTTCTTTACCCTTAGCCTGCAAGTCCTGAATCCATTCAATTTTTTGAGCCAGTTCTTTTAGGGATGTTTGCCTTTCAGAAATAATTTCGGCCTTGGCCGGAGCTTCTAAATAGGCTGCCAATTGGCGGCTACCCATTTCAGATGAAGTACGGTTCACATATTGGAAAATAGAATTTGGCCCAAAAATATCCAGGTCATTTGCATATAAGTGGTCTGAATGAATATGTTCTATTCCATTAGGAAAAATAGTATAATTCCCATGAAAGAATTGCAGCTCATCATTATTAATCCTGATAAGATAGTTTGTATATTCAATAGCCGCTTTATTTTTCAGGTCAGCCAGCAACAGTCTTATAAAAATTATCAATAAACCAAGGCTTACAATAATTACATAACCAATACCTAAAGACCATAATAGGTAAAAAGCAACCACAATGGCTGCAATAGCACCAAGGCGCAACCATCCAAAGGAAGATTTCTTTTGCTGCAACCTTTTTAATTCATTTTCAAGTGCCTTGACCCTTTCCCTATAAAATAATCCAGGTTCCATCATAAATAGTTTCTTAAAAGTTGGTAAAAATAACAGTTCTAATACTTAGTTAAACAGAGATATATTTCGTAAATTTGCAGGTTCAATTGTAGATGATCAATCATAATTCACCGATTGGTCCGGGGCTGACCGGTTTTGACAGCATAGTTCTTTGTAAGTATAAGCATGTAGTGCGTTGCGTAATTAGCACTTAAATATGAATACGAAAACATTAAATGGCAATACTTCGTATGCCATGGCTGAGTAATCGATAGATTCGTAACCATTAGGGCCGTTGAAGCTGGCCAGACCTGTTGCCACGCTCTTCCGCCGACTCAAAAATAAAACGGGTTGCTGCAATTCAAGGCTGTGCGGGTTGCTTAAGACCATTCAGCTAAGGAAAAAGTTGGTTTGTTTTGCTCCTGCTTCTTCCCGACAAATAATGCAAAAATAAACATGTAGAAGGCTTACGG
>PKYU01000166.1 GCA_003132765.1 Chitinophagaceae bacterium
GGAAATATAAAGGATGGATAGTACCTGTTGACATTTCGAACGATCCTTCGTTTGATGTAAGAACTCCTCCGCTATCCTTAACAGCAGCTTCTGCTTCTAATTTTGCTTTGGCAGGGTTCACCTTTGAAATCCGGATAGCCAAGCGAAGCCTGAGCGTGTTAGCAACCTTTATCCAAGTTGCATAATTTCCACCATATCGCGACTTATCAAATTTANNTTATAAGCGTTTGGATTATCGTTGTTAGCCTTTCTCAATGCGATCACGGCAGATGTAAGTTCAGTAAAAAATACATTATACGCTTCATCTTCTGAATCAAATTTCACATCACTGGCGGTTCCATAGAGGGAATAAGGTATTGGCCCAAATACATCGACAAGCCGGTGACCGGAAAAGGTTTTAAAAATAATTCCCAATGCGTATAAGTCCGGATATTTAACATCAAATCCTTTCTTTTCCATCCCAACCCATTGATCAAGCACCAGGGTTGAAGGTATGGTCCAAATTCTATTATTCCAGGAATCAACCATAGAATAAGTTCCGTCATTTACCTGGTTCAAATACGGATAAGGAGTGGCCAAATATCCGCCGTAGCTATCAACATTCAGGTTAGTCTGCACCTGATAACCCGTCCAATCGAGAACACTCATAATTCCCAACTGCATACCCGGCAGCATAAAGCCACCTTCATTAGCATCCATCTCCAGCNNCTGATCATGATTGAGGCCTTCCTTGATACAAGAATCAGATGCAAACACAAACAATAACAGGTATAAACTCAATATAGGCTTATAACTTATTTTTATGCTTTTTTTAAAGTATTTCATATTGTATAATTTTAATTCATCAATGAAAACAGTTAACCTTACAAGTATTTTAAAAATTAAAATACCGCTCGTACATTTAATCCAAAAGAGCGTGTAGCAGGAAGGGTAAATGATGCCATACCTTCTGACGTTTGATCTACACTTCCACCTATCTCAGGATCGAAAGGAGCGTTTTTATATAAAAGAAATAAATTTCTTCCTACCAGAGAGATATCAATTGATTTAAAAAATTTACTGAATTTAGAAAAGGTATATCCAAGAGATATTTCTCTCATTCGAATATTGGTAGCATCATAAAAATATTGATCCATAGCCGCTAAAGAACCAGCACCAGTCTGATTCAGATAAAAAGTTTTCGCATCTAAAAGTTTTCCATTAAACATTACGCCTCCTGCGTCTCTAGAATCTCCCGTTCTTTTAGACAATCCTTTATAATCCAGCCATAATTCTGATTTATTTACCACACCTCCCCCAAATCTTCCGTCAATCAAAAAGGAGAGCGAAAGACTCTTGTAAGTAAATGTATTATCGAAGCCAGCTAAAAAATTAGGATTTGCATTTCCAATAAATTGATCAGGATTTGGAGATAATATAGGGAATCCCGCACTATTGGTTAAAATTACACCATTTTTATCTTTTACATATACATTGCCATACATATCACCGTAAGAACCATATTTACCGTCTTTAGGCCGTGTAAGAAACAAGGCAACCAGCCTGGTACTGTTATAATCGGATAAAACATACCTGTCAGCATTCAAAAGATCACTCAATTCACGAATCTGATTTTGGTTATGTGAGAATGTCACAGAAGGTGTCCATTCAATATTGCCAAATGAAGCATTGTAACTTAATACTCCTTCAAAGCCCTGGTTCCTGATAGACCCCCCGTTAATCCAGAAATTTGCTGCTCCCGAACCAGCCGGGGCCTGTATCTGAAATACCTGGTTAGAAGTAGTCGCACTATAGAAAGTAAGATTTAAACTTAATTTATTATCAAAAAACCTAAGGTCAGTTCCAATTTCATATGAGTTGGAACGTTCCGGTTTCAGCCTGCTTGTATCGGTACCATTAAAGTAAGGTAAAGTACTTTTTCCAACAATGTTTCCCCCATTATCAAGAGCATAAGGAGGGTTCAGGTCAGCAATACCCAATGGTAAGCTATTTCCTATTTCAGCGTAAGATGCTCTGACTTTGACAAAGGATAAAAGACCATTACCTGATTTCTTCAATATATAAGCCAACCCGAATGATGGATAAAAGAAAGATTGAAATACTGTAGAACTCCACTCCTTTCTTCCAGTTATATCAAGAAATACTTTATCTTTATAGCCTATTGTAGCATTGGCAAATAAAGCCTGGGATTCAGTCTTTCTCAGACTTTCGGACTTATTAAATAAGCCATTTAAAGCATAAACTGAGAAGTAATTGGGAAACTGGAGAGTTAATGAAGGAGTAGTTGATAAACTTAAGTTGCTGTAAGTACTTTCATTATCGCTGAAGCCTAATATACCTGAAACATTGATATCCTGGCTAACTTTTTTGCTTCCTGTTAATAACAGATCAGAATATAAATTATCTGACTTCGAGTTACTTATTCCATAACCTCCATTCGCACCTTCAACAATTGAAATTGTTGAAGCATAGTCACGTCTTTCAAAATGAGAATAGGAATCTTCGTAATTTATTCTTCCCTGAATGTTCAACCAGTTAAGAATTTTATATGTAGCTCTGAATGAGGAGATGGAATAATTAAGGAAATCGTCGGTCTGGTTTCTTTTCTGAACCCAATAAGGGTTTTGAGTTGGGAAAGTTTCATTTCTAATATATGGATAGTTTTGTACATACATTGATCGCAATGGATCCCATACCTCAAAATTGTTGCCACTGTATTTAGACCAATCATCATCAATAGGGAATGAAATAATACCGGGAATGGCGCTATAACCACCTATCACATTTTGATTATAAATCTTTTGAATTATATAGTTTACCGAACCCTCAAGAGATAATTTGTCATTTAATAACTTAGTTGTTATTTTAATATTGAAATTATGCTTTGATAGATCATTTTCAGGAAGAATACCTATGGCTGATGTGTTGGAATAAGACATATAAATCTGAGCAATATCATTCCCATTCGAAAAAGAAATAGCATTTATCTTGGTTAAACCAGTTTTCCAAAACTCCTTCAGGTGTCTGTCGCTGCCATTTGCAACTTGTGCTCCCCAGCAATCATTGAAATTTCGAACTGTCCTGCCATATTTGGTTTGTAATTTTGGTAAGTCACTTGCTTCTTCCATGGTCAAGTTTGATGAAAAAGTGATTTTAGGAACTCCGTTTCTTCCTTTTTTTGTAGTAATCAAAATTACTCCGTTTGCGGACTGGCCGCCATATAAAGCAGCAGCAGATGCCTGTAATACCTGAATGCTCTCAATATCTTCAGGATTAAGAAGATCACCTCTAGTTGTTGGTACCCCGTCTATAACCCAAAGAGGTGCACTGTTTCCAGTAAAAGATTTATCACCGCGAATCAGAACTCTTGTTGCGCTGCCAGGACCCATTGTACCTGGGGTTATTACAGCTCCGGCTACTTTTCCAGCCAGCGAGTTTATAAAATTTACATCTTTGACTTTAAGAATTTCCGATCCTGAAAGGTTTTGGGTAGCATATGTTAAGGTATTTGCACCTTTCCCTATACCTAAAGCTGTAACAAATACTTCACCGAGCGCCTTAGCATCCTGTACCAGCAAAATGTCAATATTTGATCTCCCATTTACAGGTATATTTTGAGAAGTATAACCTATCAAAGAAAACATCAATACCGCATCCCGGCTTGCCACTTTAATTGAGTAATTTCCATTTAGGTCAGTAATTACTCCAATTTTAGGATCAGCCTTTACTGTAACAGAAACATTTGGCAAAAAGGCAGAGTCGGATTTTACAACTCCTTTAATTTCTATAAAATTTTGTGCAGAAAGATTGCTGGGAACAATAAATGTCAGGATAACCAGGAGCATAAGTCCAGAAACCCGAAGAGGGTATTTTTTTCTCATATCAATTCGTCTTAGGTTTAAAGTAATAAATTATTCGACTACCCAAAACTAAT
>PKYU01000187.1 GCA_003132765.1 Chitinophagaceae bacterium
CTAATTTCTGATAGTGTTTGCTAATCTAACGAGGAGTACGGTGATCCTAAAGAAGCTGTTTAAAAGAAACAATTTGTTAAGGCTCGCGCTTTATGAAATGATGGAATTCAGTCCCAGATTGACAGAATAAAGAATAATATACTTTTCTATAATAAGTGTTATTGATACCACTAATGAATTGAAATGATAGTGATTCCCGAAAAACAGGGATAGTATCTTTGGAACATAGGTGCCAGCAGGAACATTTCTTTACTTTAAAAATTAATTTTTGACTGGTATTATTTCCTTTCTTCTGATATTAAAGCGGGATAAAGAAATAAAAAGATGAGACTTGAAAAAGAGATACAACAGGCGAAGCCTTTCAGGAACAATTATCACAAAGCATCCGTAAACCTGGTTTTTACTGGTAAGTGGATGATTCAATTTCATTCAGATGTATTTAAGCAGTATAATTTAACCATCCAGCAATATAATATTCTTCGCATTTTACGGGGTAGAAGTCCTGCTGCAGCTACTGTAAAATTTATTCGTGAACGGATGCTTGACCGTATGAGCGATGCATCAAGAATTGTTGAACTTCTGCGAAAAAAGGAACTGGTAGAAAGAAATATTTGTGGTTTGGATAGACGCAAAATGGATGTAGTAATTACTCAAAAAGGATTAAATCTACTTGAAGAAATAGAGAAAGAAAATGAAAGAGTGGACAAATATCTTTCCGGGCTGAATGAGGAAGAAATTGTTCTGCTGAATGACCTTCTTGATAAGGTGAGGGGATAACGGATTATTTTATTTACTGAATGAAATAAGTTTGCAGGAATAAGGGTTTTTGGATTATCAATTTTAAATTTGAATAAATGAGTTCATCCTAACGGGAATCTTTGTACAAACCGAAATCTGAAAGCATTTGATTTTTTAGAAATAACCGCTATGATAAAAAGAATAGAATGTAATGAATGCAAAAACGAAAAATGTTTCATAAAGAAGGGATGTTTTGAAGAGTGGTTGAATAAAATCAGTAGTCAAAAAAATCAGCTTTGGTATAATAAAGGGAGTTACATTTTCCGGGAAGGCGAACCTATTTATGGAATTCATTTTATTCAGTATGGAGGAATAAAAGTAGTAACCACGAGTTTGCATGGACGGGAACAGGTTGTTCGTCTTGCAAAGGAAGGAGAAATACTGGGCCACAGGGGGATAGGAAAAACCTATTATTATTTTAATGCAGTTGCTTTAGTGGATACTCTGGTTTGTTTTGTTGAAAACGAATTGTTTTACGATGCCTGTATGAATTGCCCGGAATTTGCACATAACCTGATATTCTTCTTCGCATCGGAATTACGAAGAGCGGAGTTGAGAGTGAAATTTCAGGCACAGATGAACATAAGGGAGAAAGTAGCAATGGCGTTCATTTATTATTATGAGGTATTTGGGATGAATCCGCAAACAAAGAAGCTGAATATTTCATTAAACAGGCAAGGTATAGCCGATATTGCCGGCACCACTACCGGACAGGTTACCCGCCACNNTGAAAGCGAGAAACTCATAGCCAGAAATAAAAGGGAAATCATATTTCTAAACATTAAAGGGTTAGAGGATATTGTCCGCGATTACAAGATTGAATAAGTTATAAATTAGGAATTAGATATCCTGATGGAGTTCTGAGAATCTAGGGCTGTCTATATTGCCGAAATATTATATCTGCCTAAGTTGCAGGAAAAAATTACATTGAAATGAATCTTGGAGGCAAATAAAACCCACACATAAGTGAGAATTTCCCTCCATAGCAAAAAAAAATTTGATCTTTCACCGGATAGGGCAAGAAAGATATTAATTTCAAAATCCTAGGATATATATTTTTTACCGACTAATAGCATTGCCTGAATTGCTATTTATCAATTATCACAATTTTTTCAAATTGTAATTTCTGGCAGTTACTCCGAAATTCTGTCTCCCGCAGAAAACGAAACCTGCGTTTTCGCAGCTTTTTTTCCTCCTTAATGTAGAATTTTTCCTGATTAGAATCATATTATTTTTTATTGGCGATATGTATTTTGTACCATCGATTGTTACCACATTATTTGTTATACCAATGAAATTATCATGTAGTTGCAAATTGCAATTTGAAGGAGTTAACCAAAATCAATAATTATGCGAAAAGAAAAACAAAATCCAGAAAACTACGCTAACCGAAGGAACTTCCTGAAAATTGGCCTTGTTGCGGGAGGCTCCATAGCAGCAGGCACCTTCGGTATATCAAAAATAATTTCAAACGATAAAAAAGCAAAATCAGGTATAAAAAGAACTGTTTTTACACAAGACGGAAAGGTATTTATTGCAGATCAAACTCACCTGCAGGATTACGGGCCTGCGCCTGTCTCAAACGAAGAAGCCCGAAGAGGCATACCAAACAAAAAATTCGTGATGGTAATAGACGAAGCCAAATGCGATGGATGCAAGAAATGCACGAAAGCCTGTCAGGCAATGCATTATACTGAATCAGACCGCGAATGGATTAAAGTTTTCACTATGAAAGACGCCGGAGCGACCGCTCCGTATTTTTTTCCAAAACCCTGTTTCCACTGCGATAACCCGCCCTGCACAAAGGTATGTCCGGTGAATGCAACTTTTAAGAGGCAGGATGGCATTGTACTTATCGATAATGAACGGTGCATTGGCTGTCGTATGTGTATGGCGGCTTGTCCTTATTCTACACGTTTTTTCAACTGGAGCGCTCCCAGCGCCGAGCAGGACGCCGCAGTTGGAAATATGCCTTATNNATTCCCCCGAACAAAGTGTTCCCCGCAAAATGGGAACGGTTGAAAAATGTGACTTCTGCCCGGATATGATCAGGCAAGGTAAGATGCCTGCCTGTGTAAGCGGATGCCCAATGGATGCAATCTATTTTGGGGATCAAAATGAAGATGCAGTTACCAACGCATCTGGAGTAACGGTTAGATTTAGCCAACTGCTTGAAGATAATGGAGGATACAGGCATCTTGAAGAATTGGGAACCGAACCGCGTGTATATTATCTGCCTCCTAAAAACAGGAAATATCCTGTACCAGATATGAAATCACCCGGTAAAGAAAAAAAACATATAGAGATGGATATGGGAAATATGCAGATGTAATCAGTAATTCAATGGCTATTGATAACTAACAACATAAGAATATGGATACCAATAAATACAATTTGAAAGAAGAGATTGAAACAGTTCGGGAAGTTTGTCTCCGCCCAACACAAAAGTGGAGGCGTCCCACGCTAATATGGATAGGGTGTTTACTGATGGTGATGGGATGGGGCCTTTATTGTTATATCCACCAACTCAGACATGGTCTGGGAGTTACTGCAATGCGCGATTATGTGTCGTGGGGATTATACATTTCAACTTTTATATTCTTTATCGGTATCAGCCACTCAGGCACACTGGTATCTGCCATTTTGCGGATAACAAAACAAGAATGGAGAAGGCCTATTACCCGCTCTGCTGAATTGCTCACATTTGTATCACTTCTATTTGGTGGTATTATGCCCATTATTGATTTAGGGCGCCCGGACCGAATAGCAAACCTTGTCATTTTCGGTAGAATACAATCACCCTTAATGTGGGATATC
>PKYU01000541.1 GCA_003132765.1 Chitinophagaceae bacterium
TTACAGGCTTTTTGGTTTGGGATGGGAAAATGGGGGATGGCACTGATTATTGCAATAGTCTTCACTTCAATTTTTTATACCTTTCATTCCAGTGATGAAGAGCCGGCCGGAAAACCTTCTGAATTAATACAGTGGTATCAAGCCTATTACCAGGTATCCCAAAGAGAATCAAAAAAAATGGTAACAGATTTTTTAAAAAAATATCCTATGCCCCAGCATTAAAAAGATGTGGGAATTCCGGATTGAACAAAATAAATTATAGTTCAGTTGTTCTTTTTTTGGAAGAAATATTGTCAGGAGTTGAAAAGATAAAATTGTCTTTATGATCGGTATTTCCCCTGGCATGAGAAGCAGGATTATTTTTTCCCTTTAATTTATTTTTTTCTTCTTTTTTTCTTTGTCTCACCATTGCTGAGTTAAGGCTGCTCAGATTGATCTTTTCTTCGGAGACGCCGATTTGGTGGGCTAACCATTTTCTGAAAAGGGTTGGTTTTAAATCCTGAAGCTTTTGGTAGTATGNNAACTATACACCCTGGATTGATTGCTGAGTAGCCATTCTTTGATGAATGCCTGGTACATTTTTTAAAGTTTTGATGAAATAAGCTTTTTTGAATATGAAATAAGCTAAAGTAACAATAAAATGAATGTATTCGAGCTTAAATAAGCTTTTATGAGCTTTTTTAACACATTTTTAAGCCTTCGCTTTATTTAGGCTCGTTTTTGGCTCGGGGGTCGTTTAAGGCAAGATGTGAAACCGCAAGCGGATTTCAATCTTGTTTTTGAGCTATCGCTCAAAAAGGGGTTCCGCCAGGCGGAAACCTATTATGGAATTTCAACTCTAATCCAAGGNNCGGAGAAGTATTAAATAAGCGGACAACCATCCGGTATAAATCTTCGGAATATCAAACGGTTAAAAAGAAAGCAAGTGAGGCTGGCTTAAGCTTCTCAGACTTTTGCCGCCAAATGACTTTAGAAGGATATGTGCAAGCTGTACCTAAGCCAGATAATATCAATGAAATAAGAATGTTTAAAATCTTACTGGTAGAATACCGGACACATTTCAGCAGGATCAGTAATATGATAAAATACTCCGACCCAGCTCTAAATAGCGAGATCAGGGAGTTAAAAAATTCCATTCAGGCCGTAATAGAAAATATCAAATTATGATAGGTAAAGCAAAAAGCAATAAAAGCTTGCAGGCCACAATTGCTTATAATGAAAAAGAAAAAGCTACCCTGATATATGCGAATAATTTAGTTGGAATATCACTGGCTGACTTTCGGATGCAGATGGAAGACCTTCAAAAATGTTACAGAGGATATANNTCCATGCCATTTTATCGCCAAGTATTGAAGATGGTAAACGATTGAACGCATCGCAATGGAAAATAATGGCGGATAAGTATTTGGCGAATATGAATATGCAGGGATTGCAGGCAATAGGGTTCCTGCATGAAGACAAAGAACACAAGCATCTTCATTTAGTTATTAATAAAGTGAAAGAGGATGATTTTAAATTATTTCACGACAACTATATTGGGAAGAAAACACAAAAGGCGGCAGATAATATTGCCATAGACATGAAATTAATCAGGGCCCGAGAAGTAAGGCAATCGAGGATTAATCAGTCAGCAAGGTTAAAAGACGCCCTTCAGGCAGGAATTAATATTTCTGAAGAAANNAAAAACCCGCCGGGACAAAACAACAATTTAAATCGATTCTGGAAGGGGTCATAAAAAAGAGCTACTGTTCAATTGATGAATATTTTACAGCCCTTAACAAAGCAGGTTTTAAAGTCCATTCTTATGCTAATAAAGAATCCGGGGAACTTCGTGGTTATGGCGTTGAAATGAACGGAGTAAAAATGGATGCCTCAGCGATTGGTAAGAAGTTTACATTGAAAGCATTGAAAATAGATGAGGAAAAAAGTAATCAAATTAAAATAGACAATAGCCTGAGGGAAACCATAAACGCCGGGGGTGAAATAACAACTTTAAAAGATAAAGCTAAAATAAGGTCTCTGGAAAATTATGCCGAGGCTATAGGAATTTCAAATGAAGTATTGAAAAATGATTCGGCTACTCAATTGGTTGAACACAATAAGAATTACTTCCTCGCTATGAAAAATGACAGTGGCGGGTATGTGATGAATAATATTTTTTCCACCGCTCAATATGGCGAAAATGACATTACCACAATATTAAGAAATAACGATTACCCTACATTAATTGTCGAAAATATGTTTGCTTATTTATTGCATAAACAGCAACATGAAAAGTTTAATTATATCGTTCTAAATTCTATAGCCAATAAAGATAAGCTGGTAAAGAAACTAGCAGAATTGCGCGCTAGAAAAGTGAAAATTCAATTAAAGGATGATTCTATTGGGAGATCAGTAACCCAGGAAATGTCAGATGCCTTAAATAATCCACAGAACAAAAATCAACAATATCAGATTAATAAAAGAGAAACCGAGCAATTACCAAATCCTTTGAAATCAATTAATGAAATGGA
>PKYU01000400.1 GCA_003132765.1 Chitinophagaceae bacterium
GGGAATGGCTGACTTTTAGATGTTAAAAATTTGACAATCAGGTTTATTAAAGTACCTTTAAGCGTTTTTTGGGAATAAATAAAATAATAGATAATAGTATGATCAATAAGGTGACCCACGTGTAGAGAGAGTTTAATTTTTGAAATATTTTTATATTATTATTTTTGCTCATTTAATTCATCAATGGTTTCTAAGTTTTAACCGAATGGCAAGAACAACAAGAACAAACCTACTGATAAGGCTTAACCCTTTGGATTTTTTTTATAGAATAATCAANNGATCATAATTCCTATAATAGTAATATCATCACTTAACATCATATTCTTCGGCCTGTTTCGTACCTACGAGGGTATTATCCGTTTATCAGGTGCTGAAGAAGGATTCAGGTGCATCTCTGCTGTATTTTCATCCTCCCTCGTTTTATTAATTAGTGTTTTAGTCAGTGATTTTTTTGGAGGGCATTTTGTGGTTCCCGTTTCCGTTTTATTTATTTATTTTTTTACCGCCTCATTCTTAATTTTTGGTTACCGGATGTTCATCAAAGAATTGTATCACAGGAGCCTGAAAATGAAACTTACGGCAGAAAATGTGATCGTATTTGGTAAGGCTACAATCGGAGCACTCTTAATAAACGCTATTGAATCTATTTCCGGCCATCAATATAAGGTAATAGCCTTTGTAGATGATGACGAAAATTTGTGGGGAAAATCAATTGACAAAGCAAAAATTTATTCCTGGGAACATGTAAAAATTGTGGCCGAAAGATATAAAGCCGTTTATCTTTTTCTAGCAGCAGATGATTTAAAAATTGATATTAAAAATGTAATTGTAGATTTTTGCCTGGCAAAAAATATTATCATTAAAGCAATCCCTCCCGTTCAAGAATGGGTTGACGGGCATTTGCAAACGAGGCAAATTAAGAATTTGAAAATAGAAGATTTGCTGAACCGACCGAGCATTGAGCTGGCAAAGGAAGATGTAAAGCAATACCTTACCGGGAAAAGGATATTAATTACCGGGGCAGCCGGCTCCATAGGAAGCGAACTGGTGAAACAACTGGCAGCAATTAAAGTAGAACAACTGATCTTGTGCGATAATTGGGAAACAGGGCTTTATGAATTGCAGAACGAATTGGAATGTATTTCACGGAAAGCCGAAAATATTATTGTAAGGGTGAGCAATGTGCGCCACCAGGACCTGATGGAATACCTTTTTATTACGCACAGGCCCCACATTGTGTTTCATGCCGCGGCCTTTAAGCATGTGCCCCTGATGGAAATGCATCCCTGCGAGTCTGTGATGAATAATGTATTCGGTACCCGGGTGATCGCCGACCTTGCTGTAAAATATGGTGTGGACCGGTTTGTATTTATTTCTACCGATAAAGCAGTGAATCCTACGAATGTAATGGGGGCTACCAAGCGGATAGCAGAAATGTATGTAGCCGAATTACAAAACAACCAGTTGCAAATGCAGTACGGCGTGGAAGGGAATTTCAATTCCCGGAACGAAAATATTATATCAGAAAAAAAGATTGGAACCAAGTTTATTACCACCCGCTTTGGAAATGTTTTGGGATCTAATGGCTCCGTCATTCCGAGGTTCCAGGATCAGATAGATAAGGGGGGCCCTGTAACGGTAACCCACCCGGATATTACCCGTTTTTTTATGACCATACCGGAAGCCTGCTCTCTGGTGCTGGAGGCAGGAACGATGGGTAACGGAGGCGAAATATTTGTTTTTGATATGGGGGAACCGGTGAGGATAGTTGACCTTGCCCATAAAATGATCAAGCTGGCAGGTTTAATACCCGGCAGAGATATCCAGGTTGCCTTTACCGGTTTAAGGCCCGGAGAAAAACTGCATGAAGAATTATTGCACAACAATGAAGAAGTGCTTCCAACCCATCATAAAAAGATAATGATATCCAAAGTGAATAATAAAGGAATGGATAATGTTATCCAGGAAATAGAAAATTTAATAAAACTTGCGGCACAAAATAAAAAAATACCGGTAGTGAAACAGATGAAGCTGATTGCGAAGGAATTTATCAGCAACAATTCAATTTATGAAGAATTGGATGGCGGTTCCCAGGATTACCCGCNNTATCATAGGATAAATGGCCTTTTATTTATCCATAATACCTTGAATGCTAACCCAAAATATTTTCTTTTTAATATTTTTTTTGATATATAGCGTAATATTATTTAATTTTCAGTTTTAATTTGCCCCCCTTTGAAATAAAAATTTTATTATTAAAAAAAAGTTCTTTGTTATTCTGGTTGTTTTATTTTATAAATGTTTTTGAGGATAGGTGATTTCAATTGACATACAGGGATTTGTCGGATCCTGGTCATAAGAGAAAGCTGGTTAAGGAATAATTATATTCGCAGCTTCAAATCATAATTATGTCATTCCCGGTTGATTTACCTGGAATGATCACTCTTCAAAATTCACTTAAAATACAAGCTGATCAGGCTGGCAGGGAATTATTTAACTCTGAAGAAGACATTAATGATCTACTTAAATTTAAACCACATTTAACCATGCGCATCAATTTTATTAAAGCGGTTGCTTTATCGGGAATATTATTAGGCAGTTCCCTTTCAATGCTTGCACAGGATCCCTTTACGGGCACCAAACAATTTAAAAAGTTTTCCTTAGGGGTAAATGTAGGATTATTGCGCCCCTCGATTATTAGCGGAGGAGCCAATGATTTTACAAAACCTTTGTACACTATTGGTTTTGGGGCCAATGCAAAATACCAGTTTAGCCACCATATTGGAGCCCAGCTTGATTTTTTGACAGGGACCTTAAAGGGAAATAATGATAATTCCTATAATAATGGTGTGCCCGTTGGAAATTCGAGAGCAACCTCTTCTTTTAAAACCAAGATGAATGCTGCTATCAGCTTAAGTGGTGTCTATTCTTTTGGAAATATTAACTGGCTTGCTGCAAAAAACAAGATCGTGCCTTATGTAAGCGTAGGAGGTGGTGTTACCTGGTATAAGCCGGTAACAGTTGCAACAGGATCCACTACTGAAGTAGCCTTTGCCAATGGCAGGGTTCAGAATAGTTTCTTTGTACCTGTAGGTATAGGCCTTAAATATAATATTTCCGATTTGATCCNNTTAGTTGATTATGATAATTTTGATGGTACCTATTTGCATGCTGATGTGCACCGGGATAAATTTTCCTATGGCTTCCTCGGAATTGATTTTGCCTTTGGCAAGAAAGGTCAGAAACAGCTGGCGTTTGATAACCCGGCATATAAGCTGAAAGATATTTTACAAACCCAGATCAATCATGTACAAACTGAAGTTGATTCTTTAAAATTAGGTATTGTGGATAGTGATGGTGACGGTGTTCCCGATATTTTTGATAAGGAACCCAATACACCTAAAGGATGCCCTGTGGATTCCCATGGAGTTTCAAGAGATACCGATGGCGACGGGGTACCTGATTGTAAGGATAAAGAATTAATAACACCCACTATATGCCAGCCTGTTGATGCAGATGGTGTAGGTAAGTGTCCTGATCCTGAATGCTGCAAAAACATGGTAATGGCTGATTCGAACAAGTGTCATTTGATTAATTTGCCCAGTATTTCTTTCAAGGGTAAAAATGGGGCCCTTAGTTCAGATGCTAAGGCTATGTTAGCTACGGTGGCTTCTCAATTAAGAAATAATGCAGAATGTTCCATCACGGTAACCGGCTATCCTACTGCTTCCAAAGCGTCACAAGCGATATGCCNNAGAGAGGTGCAGCAATTAAGGCTTACTTGGCAGAAAAAGAAGGCATCAGTGCAAACCGCGTGAATATGAATTGTGAAGTGGGTGGTGGCGATGTGAATATAGAAGATATCAAAGCGAATTAATAAATCCTCTTTTTGAGTAATAAAGACCCTCCTCACGGAGGGTCTTTTTGTGAGGCCAGTGAGTAATGCCTAGCAGGTTCTCTATGCAACTATTCTGCCTAATTAAAAATTTTAATCCCATTTTTCCCCTTCAAATTGCCTTATATGACTCCAACAGGGATAACGCTTTGAATTTAGATTCTCAAATTCTATATAAGTATTATTTAACTCTTTCTAATACACCTTTTTACTATTTTTACGTTTTCAGGTTATATACACCCGCTCTTGGTAAAAGCACGATTCTTAATTTTTCTCCTGTCCTTCTTGTTGATATCCTCCTTATCAGCCCAAAATACAAATTCCGGCATGAAAGAGGCTCAAAAAAAAGACAGCCTCTATCCGCAAAAAGGTCTGCCAGATTTGCTAAAAGATTGGTTAGGTAGCCCGATCAGGAAAAAAGTTAATGCCGCGTCGGAGAATGTTAAAAGACAGTTTTACCTATCCATATTCCCCGCGATCGGGTACACCCTGCAAACAAAGCTGGCCGCCATTATAGCCGGGAATATTGCGTTTTATACAGATTCCGTCAACACGAACTTATCCAGCATTACCTCCAGCATTGCCTACACCCAAAATCAACAGGTGACGCTGCCTGTGCAGTCCAATATCTGGTCAAAGAATAATAAATTTAATTTCCAGGGCGACTGGCGTTTTTATAAATATCCACAGGAGACGTATGGTTTGGGCAGTTATAATTCATATCAAAACGATGGGGACCTCATTAACTATTCTTATGTACGCTTTTACAGTATATTGCTAAGGAACATTGCTAAGAATGTTTATGCGGGAGCGGGGTATTTCCTGGATTATCATTTTGAAATTGATGAAAAGGGGTATTCCGACGGCAGGGTATCAGACTATCAATTGTATGGAGCCCAAAGTAAAACCACATCCTCCGGTTTTGGGCTGGACATCTTATATGACAGCAGGACTAATTCAGTAAATTCTTCCGGCGGCGCTTATGCCAATATCCTTTACAGGGATAATGTTTCCTTTTTGGGCAGTAACAGCAACTGGCAATCCCTGTTGATTGATCTCAGGAAATATATCCGGTTTCCTAAAAATTCCAATAATGTATTGGGGTTCTGGAGTTATAACTGGCTTATACTTTCCGGTAAACCTCCTTATCTTATAATGCCCAGTACTTCGTGGGATACTTACACAAATACTGGCAGGGGCTATATCCAGGGAAGATTCCGGAGTTTTAATATGCTCTACCTCGAAAGTGAATACCGGTTTCAGCTTACGAGAAACGGTTTGCTCGGCGGCGTGGTTTTTGCCAATGCTGAGGCTTTCAGCGAGTGGCCAAATAATCAGAATCAATTCAATAAAATAAATCCCGCTGTGGGAACCGGCCTGAGAGTGAAACTCAACAAAAACTCCAAAACCAACCTCGACATTGACTATGGCTTCGGTATGGATGGCAGCCATGGACTGTTTGTAAATATCGGTGAGGTATTTTAGGCCATCGAAAATAGAAGAACTTTTCCTTGGTTTATCAAATATTCATTAAGATTTTAGAGAAGAGTTTGAATAACACTAAAATTTATCTAAGTGGAACAGATTTGCCAATATCCGAAAGTGTTTCCTTTTAAAAATATATCCCACTAAGGCACAAAGGACACCAGGCAATATTCTTTGTGCTCTCAGTGGCCCTGTCTGCCGACAGGCAGGTTTGTGGGAAACTGAGGATAATATCAAAATTTTGAAAGTTGCATTTACTTTGAATGAATTGCATTTTTGATAAACGATTCAAGAATAAAGAATACGATTGATTGGTTAAATAAGGATTTGCTATTTCATTTGGCAAATAAACTCACAGTACAGAAGGTTTTTCGAAGGTCCAAAGTTCATTTCATAAAAATGAATCGTCATTAATTTTATGATTATTTGCTTAAGAAGAACTTCAGAAAAGGAAAGAAGATCTCTCCCCGAATAAAATTGATTATATTCAATAATCAAAATTGCATGATATGGAACCAAAAACTATGGCAACAACCATGATGCCCAACAATGCGCATAAAGACATTCCTGGTAATCCTTCCACAGCAAAGAGCAGCGCTATTAAACTCAACGACCGAAGCAATGGAAAGCCATTGCGGGTGCTCAACGAGGAAGACTGGAACTTCTGGAAGACCAACGGTTATATTGTAATTAAAAATGCCGTTCCCCGCGAACAGGTGAAGGCTACCGCAGATTTCCTTTGGGAGTTTGAAGAAAAGGACCCCAACGATCCTGAAACATGGTATGCCCCTGCCCGTGCCGAAATGCAGATGAAAGAACTTACCAATACCGGAATGACGGAAGTGTATAACAACCAATTCNNGTGTATGATGCCTTTGTGGATATCTGGGGCACGGAAAAATTATGGGTAACGATAGACAGGGCCAATCTTAATTTCCCTATCAGGCCGGGATTTGAATACAAGGGATTTATTCACTGGGATTATGATCCTGAAACCAAACCGCAGAATGTGCAGGGGGTGCTCGCTGTGGCAGACCAGGATGATGAAGAAATGGGGGGCTTTCAATGCATCCCGGAATTGTTCAGGACGTATGATACCTGGAAACTCACGCAGCCGGATGATCGCGATCATTTTAAACCCGACACAACAGGTTTTGAAATTGTGAAAGTGAAAATGAATGCAGGCGACCTCCTGATTTTTAACCACCTTGAACCGCATGGTATCAGACCCAACCGAAGCAGCAATAAAGTGCGTATTGCTCAATATATTTCCATGATGCCTGCAGAAGAAGACAATGAACCACTTCGTCAATGGCGCATAGCGTCCTGGAAGGACAGAATCGCACCTGAAGGTTATGCATTTCCCGGCGACCCCCGCAACTGGGAAAAAACAAAATACGGCACTGCTGAATTATCCGAGCTTGGTAAGAAATTGCTTGGATTGGAAAAATGGGATTAGTATTCATATTATCCTTCCCATTAATCGTCTTTCTTAAACTTATTTGTAATGTATAATTTTCAAAATAT
>PKYU01000191.1 GCA_003132765.1 Chitinophagaceae bacterium
ATTTATAATAAAGCATGAAATTTTTTTCCCTCGTTGGCAGCTACATTTTGATGATAAAAGGAATGTTCACCAAACCGGAAAATCTTAAAATGTACTGGAAAGAACTCATGCATCAATCCGTAGAAATAGGATTAGGATCCTTGGGCATCGTAGCGATCATTTCTGTTTTTATGGGGGCTGTAAGTGCGGTCCAGACAGCCTACCAGCTTGTCAGCCCTATCATTCCAAAAGAAACCATTGCCCAAATAGTAAGAGATACTGTGATACTAGAATTTGCACCAACTCTCGTTTGTATCGTATTGGCAGGAGTAATTGGAAGTAAAATTGCCGGAGAACTGGGCAATATGCGGGTAAGTGAACAGATTGACGCATTCGAAATTATGGGGATTAATACAAAGTGTTATCTCGTTTTACCGAAAATTCTGGCGGCAATGATTACTATTCCTCTCCTGGTTATATTGGCGATGGTATTGGGAATATATGGCGGAAGATTGGCGGGAGGAATGGGCGGCATCATTTCCTATGATACTTTTGACAAAGGGCTGTTGGAAAGTTTTAATTCAAAAAATGTATGGTTTGCCCTTGCTAAGGCATATACTTTTGCCTTTATAATCAGTAGCGTTTCTTCTTTTTATGGGTATCATGTTAAAGGAGGTGCACTTGAAATCGGGAGAGCCAGCACTTCTGCAGTAATTACCAGTTGTATTCTTATTTTATTTGCAGATTATATTCTGGCATTCTTTTTATTATAACTATACACCTGAAAATTTGAAAAAATGATGAACTAAGTGAGATCAACCAGGAACAAGTATGCCAGAAATTTGGGTAGTAAATAAAATGGCTCGGCTAACNNAATAATTTAGATTCGGAATACTTATTCGAAAAAAGAGGTCCTGTAATTGAAATTATATGATAGAAATAAAAAATGTGAGTAAAAGTTTTGGGGGCAAGGAAATCCTTATTGATATTAGTGCAGTAATGGAGACTGGTAAAACCAATCTTATAATTGGTACAAGTGGCAGCGGAAAAACGGTTTTACAAAAATGTATGGTGGGCCTGTTCGAAGTTGATCAGGGCGAAATAATTTTTGATGAAAAAAGCTTAACAGCCATGCAGGAAGAGGAGCGCAAGGAATTGAGGCAACAGATAGGGATGCTATTCCAGGGTGCTGCACTTTTCGACTCGATGACAGTAGAGCAAAACGTAATGTTCCCGCTCGATATGTTTACCAAATGGAGCTCCAAAAAGAAAATGGATAGAGTAAATGATGTGCTGGACAGGGTCAATCTTAAGGATACGAATAGAGAATTCCCTTCAGAAATAAGTGGCGGCATGAAGAAAAGAGTAGGAATTGCACGGGCAATAGTATTAAAACCCAGGTATTTATTTTGTGATGAACCGAATTCGGGTCTAGATCCGCAAACATCCATGTTGATTGATATCCTGATACATGATATCACGATAGAAAATAATATCACTACAGTGATTAACACCCATGACATGAACAGCGTGATGGAAATAGGAGAAAATATTTTGTATTTATATGAAGGAAGAAAAGAGTGGGAAGGAACTAAAAAAGACATTATTTACAGCAAGCATGAAAAACTGAATGAATTCATTTTTGCATCTGAATTTTTGAGGGATGCAAAAGATATGAGAATACTGGAAGAAAAAGGCATAATTGAAAACGACAGAAATATGGATCAGATTATTCGTGATGGTGGTGATAACCTCCTGAAAGATGGGGGTGATAAAAAGTAATCCTGTTTGCTTGTAATAAGAAGAAATGAGAAAGGAAAAACAATTAATTAATAACCTGGAATTTTCCGGATTCTACAATATTTCCCTGGGTATCGCGTAACTGAAATATATACACGCCCCTGTAAAAACCTGTAATGGGAATAGTCATTTTTTGATCCAAAACCCTGAATTCCATTACCTTCTTCCCAATAAAATTAAAAATGAGCAGGGTGAAGGATTTATCATAGTCCTTCTGGAATTCAAAATTGATAATACTAACTGCCGGATTAGGATAAAACTTAACAGCCTTGAAAGATTCATCTGTGATGAAACTTGACTTCACCTGGGCAGTGCTGCTAAGCTGAAAACCGGCAATAAGAATAAGTATGTAAAAAATTCTTTTCAATATAGAAAAATTACGAAAATTAAAGTTACGACTTTTACCGGACGTTCAAAACCCTAAACCATAAATTTGAAAATCCTTTTCCATTTAACGAAATTGTCAGTTGATAAACGTAATTTTTCCCTTATAATTGTATTTTCTACGTGAATAATATAAAAATAATTCAAAATCATGCTTTGGTTCACAGCTAGTTAAGGTAAATAAGTCAATTTTCCATTTCCTGAAAATCCTTTATTTCGTTTCTAAACTTCAGCGCATCAGGTAAACAAATCCTGCCATCTTTACCGAATGCGATAAATATTCGATTGCAGGATTCTTTCACAACTTTCAGTATAACTATAAATAGGCATGCAAATTTGCAGGAAGTATCCTGACGAAGAAAACTGAGTGATATTTCTTTGTTCAAGGAGTACACCAATGTAAAATCTGGGCAGATTGCACCTGCTTAATTATTAATTTTACAAGTTTTGTTTGTGCCTCATGGTGTTAAAATATAATACAGTTTCACGCCGGGTTGCAGTCAATAACCAATTATTTTGAAATATTCTTAGGTGAAAATAAACCGTTGAAAAAAGTATTCACCATACTTCATAAGAAAGTAATTCATTTTCTTTCTTAATTCTTTTTCCTTCTTTAATAACATAAATAAATGCTACTGTAGTAATAGCTGCGAAAGCAAGAAAATAAAAGGTACTCTTTAACTTTTTACTTTTTTTAGGATAACATGATTTGTCCATGAATGTAATTTTCAAAGTGGTAGACTAAGTTGTAAATTAATAAAATTCATAGCACCAGGAAAATCATTTTTAAGGTTAAAATTACTATTGGTTGAAGATATTCACCGGCAAAATAATTTCCCAGCGACTGCTGCCGGTGCCGCCAAATAAATCTCTGTCAAATAAATAACTGTATCTTATTCCAATAGAAACGCTGGCTTCATTCCACCACTTTGTGTCAAAATAGATTTCTGCCCCGGCGGACCGGAAATTGGCAGAGAATGGACTCCCATTTGAATAAAAATCATTCACTCTGGTATAATCATAAAAAAAATTTGCCCTCGCACGCAGGAGATAAANNGATAAAGAATATTTCCAAATCCTGCATCAGGGTAACATAATGGAAGTTGATAATTTAAGCCCCACTTATACATTTTGTACAAATTTATTGCTGCATATCCCCGCGAAAAAGGGAAGCCGCTGGTGAAGTTTATCTCTCCCAATGTATCTTGTTGAAGATAAGCGCCATTGATTAAGAAACTATGCGTGTAAAAGAGTCCCGGCAGGNNAGCTACACTAAGCGTTTGTGCAAACTGCGGAAATATCTGTTGAACTGCTTTTTGATTTTGGTGAGAAAAGGACACAAAATTACTGCTATACCCGAAAGAAATATTCCCTAGTGTATCCTTGTATTTTCCCTGAAAATTACTTTGGTTGAAAACGTATTGTGATCCAAAATTTAAAAAGGTGAAGGAACGGCCTTTACTGAAATT
>PKYU01000560.1 GCA_003132765.1 Chitinophagaceae bacterium
ATTTTTGAAGGGTGACTACAACTGAATTAGCGGGAATCATTGCCAGGCAACGATTCCCGCTTTTTTTATCCATTAAAAAAGAGTGGTGTTTGTTAAAATCCGTATATTTTTCCTGGGATTTTCGGCTATAGCCTGTATTCGGCCGGTTAATGCTGAGGGAGTTTTGAATTTCATAAGAGTATTTCTTTTTAGGACATCTGTATTAGCTGCATGAATTAGCATCTTTTTATTATCCTCATTTATATATAAATTTCCACAGCAAATCTTTTGCTTTATTGATAGCTTCTAAATCTTCTTCTTCTTTTACGATTTCTGTATCTTGTACAGGACTGTATGTAGCTGGCTAAAATATGTAATGCTTTAAAATCCTTCAGGAGTGGGGTAAAATAAAAAAAGTAATAAAATGGGCAAAAGTAGTTTGGTTTCCTATTTTAGGCAAACAAATGATAACCCCGTNNGGATGGGGTAGTTAGTGAAGAGTCTATAGGGGTTTCTTAACTTCCTGTAACTTCCACTTAGCACGGGTCCATTCAGTTATAAGAACCCAAAATGATTTACCGGTTGTATTTGCAGCAAGTGAGGCCGAATTATAAACATCCTCAATAGAGGAAGACGTATTTTTATAATATTCAGCGGTTGGAAGTTCATAAATATTTCCGTTGTCACTATTTATTAAATGCGAAAACCCTTCTGATAACATTGCAGAATGAAGTTGATTATAATCATCAGGCGATTTTGCCTGATGTAATTCAATTCTTGTAATAAAATTTGACATTTTATTTGTGATTTTAATAATTATATAATGTACTGCCTATACTCCTAATAGGGGCTGTATTACAAAGTTATAAAATTATTAAAGAAGGCTCCTCGCTAAATGACGTTTTCGGTTGAGTATACGCAGCTTATCACTGATAGCGGGCGAGGATTGTTACATAGGTAAATATTCTGAAATAGTATTTGATAAAGTTTGGATTTGATTTGCTAATTCTGTTATTTCTATATGTGTGTATTGTACTCGTTCTTTCATATTATCTAATAAAATAACCTTATTAGTTTCAATAAACATACTTATCCCTTCTGGGGTTACATCTAAGGGATAATGTGCAAACTCATTTCTTCGTTCTCTTATTTTACCCAACATAGCATGGAAAGTGGGTACTTTTTCTTTTAAAGATGGGTAATAACTTTCAACAATCTTTTTAAAGATTGTTCTTTTCTTTTCAAATATTATAATGTCAGATGGCATTATAAAGGTTAAGAAGTCTTTCCATTCTCTATCAGTTTTGGTAAAATGATAGGCTAAAAAGGTATCAATTACTACTTCAAGATGAGTTNNACAATTACTACTTCAAGATGTGCAACCCTATTCAGGAAAACACCTCTCAACATTGATGATAATTTAATTGCTTCAACTACTTGTTTCTGATAAATTGGATCATCTTCGGTCATTTAGCAATATACTTCAAAACAACCTTATTTCTTAACCTTACTTTTTTTAATTGGAGTATTAAGGGCTATTTGTAAAGCATCTTCAAATTTAAGAGGGATATGTAAAGGCTTTTCCTTAACTGGGAGTTTTTTAACTGATTTGATTGTTTTTTTTAACATTTAAATTAGAGAAAGAATTTTATGATTTAGCAAGAAGGGGCAAGAGTTTTTTTACATGCTTTTGAATATAGCTCTACTAATATTAGATAACCATCCTCGTTTTCTCTTAGCTGATTAAATGGTTCAATAACGTAATCGTTTTCATCTAAAAAATTAAATGAGACAATATCTTTTTTTGTTTGAGGGTCTGGATATTTGCATAGCACTATTTTCCTGTTTTGATAAGATGATTCTATACAAAAAGTATTTTCAATTTCAGCCCATAAAATTTTATTAGAATCTGTTGCTTCTATTAATTCATTTGCAATATTTAGTATTTTGCTATCCATTTTATTTCACTTTATAAATAACAGAATTGTTTATTTCATTTAAATAATTTCCAAGTCTTTCTATATAAGATATGAATTCTGGTCTATTTCTAATCCCATTTAAAGAACAACCTGCAACTTCAATAGCAATAATGTATTTAGATATTCTAAGAACGTTAGATTTCAAATTATAGTGCCTGTCGTCTGGTTGTAAAGTTACATTTTTTGGCAGATTTGTAGTAGATTCCTGAGTTAATTCTTCGTGAGAGTGAACAATTTTACTGCAATCTATCAAGCATTCCTTAAGGTCTCCTAATCTCATTAAAACTATAACGCCCTGATTTGATTGCGTGTTATTTGATACCTCGTGAACATACCTGATACACTTTGCTAAGTGAATATTAAAAGAAGAATTCAGATACTCAGATTGAATCTTTTTATTGTTCTTACTCAGAGCATCGGATAATATTTGTAATTTGATCTGTTCTCTTATTGTAAAAGTCAATGCTCCAATAGTTAAAACTGTACCTACAATTGTAACAATATTTGGTAAGGATAACTGAGTATTGGAGTTTGGTTTTGGGTTTAATCCTAATATCAGTAAAATAATTAGAAGGGTGCATGATAAAATTGTGAAGAAAATAAATCGTCTATTTTTGTTTTTAAACATTACCGCTATTAGAAATTAATGTACTAATGTACCTATTTCTTTCCAACCAAAGTTTTCCAATCTAATCTACCTTCAATTTGTTGCATTGAATTAGAGAACCTTTGACTGTCTTTTATTTCCCTGCTATTATAGCGGTAAGAATATTCGTTACAATACCGTTGTAGGTGTATAACTGATCTGGTGGTAAATGCCATAAACTCCCCTTTTCATAACAGACCAAAAGTTTTCTACCCCATTGGTAGACACGTTACCTTTTACCCATTGATGTTTGCTATGATTAACACTTTCTCTTTTGTAGCTACTTAATAAATTTCTGTACTTCATAGATTCATCAGTATTGAGTAAGGCATCTGTAGAAACATTTTCTTTTACTGCCTGCTCTATAGCTGAGGCTTTAGCATCAAATGAGGCCTTAACAATAATATTACCTTCCCTTTCCTTCATACCTATTACTGCCCCTAAATTTCTTTTCTTCCTATATTCATCTGCCTGCTCCATTCTTTCTACTGCTTCCGGTGACATACCAACATAATCACTACCGTATTTTCTACTCATGTACGTTTCATCCAGCTCGACGGTCCCTGTCAGCATTTCTTTAGGAATATTACCCATGATCTCTCTTAGCCTATGAAGCATAAACCAGGCACTTTTTTGGGCTATTCCTATGTCTTTAGCTAATTGGTAGGAACTAATACCCTTTTTGTGCAGTAGCCAAATATAAGGCTGTAAGCCATTTAGAAAGCGGAATATTAGAACATTCAAATACGGTTCCAACGGTTACCGAAAATTTCTTATAACAAGAAGGTGAAGCGCACTTAAATTTCTTGCCTCCTTCAATGATATAAACCCTATTATAACCACAATGAGGACATACAGGC
>PKYU01000575.1 GCA_003132765.1 Chitinophagaceae bacterium
TAATGAAAAGGCTCCTATTACCCTGCATTGCCTTACTAAGCATTTAAATGTATTATTACCTGTAATCAGGGAGATTATTACTGACTCTGTTTTTCCGGAACAGGAATTGGAAATATTTAAGCAAAATAGCATTCAAAGGTTATCCGTCAATTTACAAAAATGTGACTTTGTTGCAAACAGGCTTATTGATCAATATTTATACGGTTCCAAACATCCCTATGGAAGAGTGAGCAATGTGGAAGATATACAGGCTATCAGCAGGAAGGATCTTACAGACTTTTTTCAAAATTTTTACTCTAATTCAAAGTGTACAATTTTTGCTGCGGGAAAACTGCCAGCCGATTTTGAAAATATGCTGGAACTATATTTTGGAGATCTTCCTATGAGTGAAAATATTCCTGAGATTATTCATAAAAAAGAAATGGCCGCCGAAAAAAAATACCGTATAAATAATGATCCATATGGAGTTCATGGAGCTATCCGCATCGCAAGGCCATTCCCCAACAGGCACCATCCGGATTTTAAGAAAGCGATGGTACTAAATAGTTTATTCGGAGGATTTTTTGGCTCGCGGCTTATGAGCAACATCAGGGAAGATAAAGGATATACCTATGGAATTCACAGTTTCCTGGAAAGGCATATTCAGGAAAGTGCCTGGGTTATTAGCACAGAAGCGGGCAAAGGTGTATGCGAAGCAACGATTGAGGAAATATACAAGGAAATGAAAATATTAAGGGAAGAATTAGTAGATGAAGAGGAATTATTGTTGGTTAAAAATTATATGATGGGAGTAAATCTCGGTAACATTGACGGTCCTTTCCAGGTAATATCAAGATGGAAAAGTCTAATACTAAACAATCTTGACGATAAATATTTTTATGATACGATGAATACCATTAAAAATATTTCCGCAAAGGAGATAAATGAAATAGCCAATAGGTATTTGATNNGTAGTTTAAAGTAGTTTTCAAAAAAGAAAGATGAAATTTATTATTCGCCTTCTTATCACTGCTGCCGTAGCCTATGGTTTGTCTATGATTTTTACTCCACATATCCGGATAGATTCATATGCAACAGCGTTGATTTTCTCCCTGGTTTTGGCTCTCCTAAATGCTATTTTAAAACCCATCCTTATAATTCTCACCTTACCAATTTCTATTTTTACATTAGGATTGTTCCTTCTCGTAATAAATGTTTTGATGGTAATGCTTGCCGGAAAATTTGTCGAAGGTATTCATATAGAAGGGTTTTTTTGGGCGTTTATATTCGCTATGCTGCTCTCTTTTCTTTCTTCGGTACTGTCCAGTATTGGGAGGAAGATTCAATAATTGGAAGCCTGCTTTTTTATTTACAAATGAATAGTTGAAATTTGTATCATGCAATTTGAGAGAAAAGACATTCCTGATGAAATTTTAATAGCTCTCTATAAAAGACTGCTTTATCCAAGATTAATAGAAGAGAAGATGTTGCTGCTGCTTCGTCAGGGCAGAATTTCCAAATGGTTTAGCGGCATCGGGCAGGAAGCTATTGCTGTGGGGGTAACGTATGCTTTGCAGCCTGATGAATGGATTATGCCCTTGCATAGGAATCTTGGTGTATTTACAGGGCGCAACCTGCCATTGCACAAATTAATTGGGCAGTGGCAGGGTGCTGAAGATGGCTACAGTAAAGGTCGTGAGCGTAGTTTTCATTTTGGGAGTAAGGAACATCATATTTGTGGAATGATTTCACATCTGGGACCTCAACTTTCCATAGCAGATGGCGTGGCGCTTGCATATAAGCTGAAAAATGAAAACAAAGTTTCCATTGCCTTTACAGGCGAAGGCGGAACAAGCGAAGGTGATTTTCACGAGGCATTGAATGTGGCTGCAGTATGGGATTTACCGGTAATATTTATTATTGAAAACAATGGATATGCGCTCAGCACACCTGTGAATGAGCAATACAGATGTAAAAATCTCGTGGATAAAGCTCAAGGTTATGGAATAGAAAGTATTCAGATCGACGGTAACAATATCTTAAAGGTGTANNTTTTTGATTGAGTGTTTAACCTTTAGAATGCGCGGACATGAGGAAGCAAGTGGTGTAAAATACGTTCCAAAAGAAATGTTTGCGCAATGGATAGAAAAAGATCCGATTAAAAATTATGAACGATTCCTTATTGAAGAAGGTCTTCTCGATAACCTCGCCATTGCTCATATCAGGGATGAAAATAAAAAGATTATCGAGGATGAATTGAATGCAAGCGCCTTGTCGAAAGAAACTTCAGGTGCTAATTTACACATAAGCACCACTAATGAACTGAAGGATGTATATGCCCCTTCTTTAAAAGCAACGGATACCACAGAAAATGAAATTGATCTTTCCAAATTGAAAGGCAGGGAACTTCGTTTTATAGACGCCATAAAAGAAGGGTTGTATCAATCCATGAAGCATCATGCCAACCTGATCTTAATGGGACAGGATATAGCTGAGTATGGAGGAGCATTTAAGATAACCGAAGGCTTTGTAAAGGATTTTGGCAAGGAAAGAGTACGAAATACACCTTTATGTGAAAGTGCAATTGTAGGTTGTTCACTTGGGCTAAGCCTGGAAGGTTTCAAAAGTGTAATGGAAATGCAATTTGCAGATTTTGTAACTGTTGGTTTCAACCAGATTGTAAACAACCTTGCAAAAATTCATTACCGGTGGGGCCAGAATGCAGATGTAGTTATCAGGATGCCTACAGGCGCCGGAGTGGGAGCAGGGCCATTCCACAGCCAGAGTAATGAAGCCTGGTTTACNNATGATGCAAAAGGATTGATGATTGCAGCAATAAATGATCCTGATCCTGTTTTGTTTTTTGAACATAAGGCACTTTACAGAAGTTATACGGGGCCGGTACCGGAAAAATATTATGAAGTGGAAATTGGAAAAGCCAGGCAGGTGCGTAAAGGCAATGATATTAGCATTATCAGTTATGGAATGGGAATAACCTGGGCTTTAGAATATTC
>PKYU01000004.1 GCA_003132765.1 Chitinophagaceae bacterium
TTCCGAAAACATGAAGAAAATGAACGGTATATTGCCCGTGTTTGCCTACATTATGCATATTCACTACCGATGTGTAAGATTTATCATGAATAACCTTAGGGTCAATTCGACTTGCTGATAAATACTGAAATTTGTTCCCGAAAAGTGACTGATCAAAAAAAGAACGATCCAGCAGCTCTTCTTTTTTCGTTCTGAAATAATCAGTTTCCTTCTGATATACAAAGTCGAATTGTTTATTCTGTTTATCAGAAAAAGTGATGTCAAATATCATTTCATCTTCTTTGCTGTACTGGTAAAAAGCATCGGCACCTTTTCCAATCTCTACAAACTGTCCGTTCAATTTTAATTCACCACGAGCTAAATTGTCTGACTGTTTTAAAAGCAGAAGCGATTGAATAAATGAGGATTTACCCATGCCATTTAAGCCCAACACTACATTAAGATTCCGTAATGGAAATCGATGCCTTTTTATAGACTTGAAATTTTTTAGTTCTACTATTTCTACCATTTTATTTCTTTAATAAATTGTTAACTAATTCTTCTATCTTACTGAAGCGGTAATTAACTCTGGCCTTATCGCTTGTTGAAGATGTTACAGAAGCAAGAAAAACATTATCATTTTCAAGCAAATTGATTAAGCCATAATTTACTTGTTTTTTCTTTACTTTGATTTGTTTTCGTTCCTCATTATTCAGTCCAGCAAACACTACCGAAAAAACATCGAACAAAGCTTTGTTCAATGGCTTTCTTCTTTCTTGGCCTGTTTCCATTTTCCTAAAAGCATTATTTCCAAATACTTCGTAATTCAATTTCATGGAGTTAGTATAATCAAGTTTGATTTTTTTCTTTTCTGCTTCTGTCATTTTTTTCACATTAGTCATTGCCCTAGTCATAAAGGTGTCAAGATCGGGTGTGAAATTTTTATAACCGAAATGGTAGAAGGCAAGAAAACGGTTTGCAAAATCTCTATCCAACATTCTGTCTGGTTTTATTTTACCTTCTGTTGCCGTGATGAACTCTGGTACTTTTGCCAATTCAGCAATAAATTTTGCAGGTTCACCTTGATTAAGTGCATGACGAATTTCTTGGGCTTCCAATACTAAGCCACCTGTATTGATACGTTTGAATATATTAAACTTAACATCATCAGGTGTCCCTGGATTTATAATATAAGTAACTACTTGTGTTTCTTCAATGATCCGTTGTAAATCTCGGTCTAAATTATCATATCCTGCACCATTAAGATGCGTTAGAAATTCGAGGTTTACAAGCTTAAGGGTTTTTTTTATTACAAAATTTCGTATACTACTCAAACGTTGTAATCCATCTACCACAAGCCATTTCATTTTTTTTGTTCCATCGAAATAAAAAGCTGGTAAGGGAAAGCGAATAAGAATAGATTCGATCAAGCGGCTTTGTTTTTCATCATCCCACAAATCGGCATGTCGCTGAAAATAATTTTCAGTGTTCATTTCAATTTCAGGTTCTGGTTGGGCCATTCTCTTTATTAGAGTATCTAGTGAAGGCGTTTTTGTATCAATATTAATGAGTGAAGGATTAAATGGCTTATCCATCAATTTTACCTTTGGGTCTATACCTTCTTGTTCTATATCTTCCTGCTGTGAATTCAAAAAGTTTAGTGTAACGAGATTCATTGGGTNNACTTAGTTATATTATTTTTTATTCGCTTGCTAACAATTTTAAGGGCATTTGCTCCATGCTCTTCTCCTTCAATAGCAGTCATTACTTTTTCAGCAAGCCAGAGTTCCAAAAGCTTTTCTTCTGATGTTTCAAGAAACTTAGACAGTTTTTTTAATTGTTCCTTTGATGTTCTTTTTTCCCCTCGTTCCAACTTACTAACGTAAGCCGTATCTACTTCCAAAGCCGCTGCTACTTGTCTCAGAAGAAGCCCTTTGCTCTCTCTGATTTTTCGTATGACTGAACCTAAAGAATTTGATTTGTTAGCCATTGACTTGTCATTATTGGGCAAATGTAAGTAATTTGTTTTTCAAAAATTGTTGGCACTCTAATAGAATAAGAATTTTGAGAATAGGGATGCCATTATCCCATTCTTAAACTATAGAAGTTCAAATATCCTTTAAGGCTCGGAGCGAGGGTCTTAATTTTCTAATAATTTTAAGATGGCTTATGTCTATTGTTTTAGTAATGAAAGAAGNNATGAACTAAGTCTTTTGCGAAAGCTCATTTAGGTATCGGACTAATTTTAGCAAACTCCTCAATAGTTGCAGCGCCTCCTTTAAAGTCCGATCTTTTAATTATTGAAGTAATAGTAATATCTATTAAATTGATAAGCATCTATGGACTAAGACTAAGAGCCAATTACAGCAATTAATGCTTCATCAGCATCCTTATGAATAAAATTAGCTTGGTATCCTATCGTAGTAGTTATTGAAGAGTGTCTATAAAGTTTTTGGAGCATTTGAATTGGTATCTTTTCTCCTGAAATATTACCAAATGTATGTCGGGCAATATGCATTGTTAGCTTTTTATCAGTTTTAATGAGCTTAGCTATTTCTGATAGGCCCCCATTAATCTTTTTTACTTTTTGATTAATACGCTGTTGTACTGAATAAGGATCATTTAATTCTAACAGAGTTTCCAAATCTGGGAATACAAGATTATGTTTTGGAGTATTCCTTTTGTACTCTGATATTATTTTCAATGCCTTCTCGGGCACTTTTAATGAACCTCCTTTGGCATTTTTACCCATTGAATAAAACAAACGGGCATCCTGGAAATCTGACCACTTTAAACGTAAAACGTCAGAAACTCTCATTCCTGCAAAATAGAAA
>PKYU01000021.1 GCA_003132765.1 Chitinophagaceae bacterium
TGGGAATATTCTGCTCCAGCTTTGCACTGCTTAAAATGTTGCTACCGCCAGATGAAATACCACCTTTAACCAGGCTTTCTAATTTAATCTCTAACTGGTTTAATCGGTTCAGCAAGTCGCTATTCTGTTTCTGTAATTTATCATTGGAAGCAGATAACTCCTGTACAGATTTTATCAGCGGCACCACAAAATCAGTATAATTAAGTCCATAGGTATCTTTATCATTTTGCGGTTTATGCAGGCCGCTGAAATCATAACCCACTTTGTTTGCTGCTGTTTCTACCTCCTGTGCCACAAGCCCTGTATATTGTATCTTTTCCTTTTGGGCTATACCCGCCTCATCTTCTTTGGTAGGTTGCGGACCTTCAATTTTTGATAATGCTTTACCCATAGCTGAATCAGCTCTTTGTAGTTGAATGGCAGCTGGCATATTGCCTCTTAAATGGGTATTAAACCCTTTTATATCGTAGTTGTAGGTAACGGGTCTAAGGAGCTTAATAAACTCAAGGCCGGGAACATCTTCTTTGATGTTCTTCTTAAAGCGATTATCAGACAAAGCTGTAATCCCTGTAACATGTGCATTAATTGCAGTTATGGAACTATTTCCCAGCACTACCTGGTTGGATGCGGTAATTGTTGCTTCATATCCCAAAGCTGTAGAATTATTAAAGGGACCACCCAATACAAAGCTGACAACATCTGCTGAAACGCCAATTGCTGTAAGACCAGAGCCGGTTTGGTTGAATACAAGCGCTTGGCCTCCAACCGCGGTATTATTACCACCGTTGTTTTGCCAAAGCGCTTCCTTTCCAATCGCGGTGTTCCAGTAACCTGAGAGATTACCAGAAAGCGCTTCAGCTCCATAAGCGGTGTTAACCTGACCCGTGGTATTGGAGAACCCTGACTGATAACCATAAAAGGTATTAAATGAATTAGCATCTATCCTGCCTGCTGCTACATTATTTACCCTAAAGCTCAAAGGGACGTTATCCGTAGTACCTATAAAGTTAGTACCATCGACAGTGTAAGGATTGCCTGTTGTTGACCATACCATTCCCGAAGTATTTACCGTTACATTTACTGCACTGGAGCCAGTAGCTCCCAGATTATCTGTTACTGTTAATTTAAAAGTGTAGATTCCCGCCCCTAATCCACTAATGTTCGTAATACCCGTTGTTGTAGAAGTTTGCGGGTTAATTGTTACCCCGCTGGCTCCGGCAGTTTGAGTCCATGCATAACCTGCAATTGTTCCATCTAAATCGATACCACTACCCGTGAGTATTGTTGTGGTTGTTCCAGGNNATAAGTTCTGATCTATGCCAGCATTTGCAGTTGGAGGAGAATTAGGCCCTGCGAATGGATATTGATTGCCAGTTCCAGAGTTATATAAGGAAGTTACCTCTGCAGCGGTTAATGCGCGGCCCCATATACCTACCTCGTCAATAGTTCCGGGGAAACCTGCAGTATTGGATGGCAGATTTTTACNNTATTATTAGCTGTTTCAAAGACCAGTTGGCCGCCACTGTAATACATTCCATAACCATAAAGCTGGTTACTCATGTCCCCTTTTTCAAAAATTATCCCATCATTTACAGGTAATGAAGGCATATAAACCCAGAGTGATACACTGCCGGTAGTAAGAGCTAAATTGGTAGAAGCGCCCATATCCACCTTGGAAGTAGTCCCGTTAAAGCCGTAAGCCGTATTAATCTTTCCCGTGACCCCCTGCGTTACACTTGTTAGCGTACCATTGTTACCTCCTCCTGCAACGTCTATAGCATTTCCTGATGTTTCATCCAGGGTCCAATAGGAGACCATTCCTGTGAGCAGGGAAGAAGGAGGCAAATCGCCGGACGTGCTTATTCGATTTAATCCACCGGTAAATATATTACTTCCCAGAAGCAGATGAGGCAGTGGAGGTATAGCAGTGAAGACTATATCACTCGAAGATTTCTGTCCCATCCCATTTTGGGAAAAGACCAGGAAAACTAAAATTAAGAGCAAGAGAGTAGAATTCTTTTTCATAATATTACAGTTTTTAAATAATGACAAAATAAGTAAGGGGTATAAAATCAGTTGCACTTTACCTATAAGAGGAGAAGCTATTTTCCTGGTGCAGGTAAATTTTTCAGGTCGCCGGTTTTAAAAAAGAAAAACCATTGGCCGGTACAAATAGGGAGCCCGGATTTAAGAATTATTCCTTGCGGTTCAGAAGATTTAAATACCAGTCTTATAACAACCTCTATTTGGGGGAAGTAAGTGATGGTAATCGATAGGATAAATTTCATTTAATCAAAAAGCCAGTAGAGAAAAATTAAGAAAAAAGGAGACAAATTGATAGAGCAATATAAGCAATTATATTTAAAAGGCTTGTTTTAATTTTCTCATATTATTAGCAGGTTAAAAAGCTTCCATAGGTTAATGTTGCCGTTACTATCTCTGCAAAAACTGTTATCTCTATAAAAATCCTTTATCACCATATTCATCTGCTGGTCACCAAATAAAATTGGATTGATATTATCCTTTACAGAATGAGGCAGGTGATGAAACATCCTGCACCTCCCAATCAAATGTGCAAACTGTTGTTCTGTGATTGAATATTCCACCAGCTTACTCAAATGATGCAAATGAAAGTTTTGGTTATAGCTTTCAAGGAGGGTACGAATTACAGCCTTTAATTGGCCTAAGCTTTTCACTCTCACATCAGCCATATATCCATCGGTCCATATACACATGTTACAGCACACCGTATTTTTAAACCCGATGAAGATTTTGAAGTGTTGATCACTTACATTCCTGCTGCCCAGGTTTTCATCAGCAAAACTCCTCACGCCTCCAATGGTAAGGGATAGCACATTACCATCCACTTCCGATTGAATCGAAGGAATTTCAATGATGAATGCCATCCGCTGGAAATAAAGAGTCTTTTCCCATTCCATTAATAGGAGGACTGGCTTATCCTTAGCATCTGGGATTCTTCCCATAACAGGATGGCTTACCCGTATTTCAGGCTTAAGGATGTGCTCGCCATTAAATATGTCTGCTGTTAATAGAGATGCAGCTTCTACAAAATCAGCATGGCTTATGAGCGTTTCGTTGTTTGAAAAAACAGGAATAATGTGCTGGTGTT
>PKYU01000315.1 GCA_003132765.1 Chitinophagaceae bacterium
TCATGATGGTTCATTGCCATACATATATTATTCACGGAACAAAAGATTGGGTGATCCCAATAAAACAAAGTGAGCAACTCAGGGAATTAAATCCTAATAAAATAACTTTAATCCGGATAGAGGGAGGCGGGCACAATAATCTAAATTCGTTTCCAGAATATCACAATTTCATAAGAGACATTTTAGCTCCTTAAGCTTTATATTTTTAAATTCCTCATAAAAAAACTGAATAAAAAAAATTTACAAAAAATAAATTATCATTGAAAGGCAGGTCTGGTGAAAAAATTAGAGAAATAAATCAGGAGAAACACAAATCATGATCATTACTTATTCTGCAACCGCGATTGTTTTGCATAACCTGCAAAAAAAAATCATATTCCGGCCTAAGCCGCTTCCTGCGGATTATGAATATGATTTCAAATTTCCATTTAAGGAGATCAACATTTCCCTGAATAAAACAGATAATTTAAATCTTGTTCAGTTTTTCCCCGAAGATTCAATACCGAAAGGAGTTGTATTATATTTTCATGGCAACAGGGACAATATTAACCGCTATGCCAAACACGCTGTAACTTTTACAAAAAATGGTTATGAAGTTTGGATGGCCGATTACCCGGGGTATGGAAAGACGACCGGTAAACAAACAGAAGAAAATTTTTATTTCCAGGCGGAAGAAATTTATAATCTCGCGACTTCAAAATATAATAACAAAAATATCATCATTTATGGTAAGTCGTTAGGCTCCGGTATTGCTTCCTACCTCGCTTCAAAAAAATCATGCCAACGCCTTATTTTGGAAACTCCCTATTTCAGCATGCCGGACTTGTTAAATAGTATTGTGCCGATCATTCCGGTTAGCGTAGCATCTCATTTCAAATTTCCTACAGGGGACTATTGCCAGGAGATTCATGCGCCCATTACTATTCTTCATGGCAGTAAAGACCGGATCATACCTTACCGGTGTGCAGCGAAGCTCAAAAATGTATTGAAAGCTGGCGATGAATTTATTACTATAAGCGAAGGTNNCCCACAACAATCTCTCTAACTTTCGCCAATTTCATGAAAAGCTGAACTCTATACTTTCGGCTTAAATTTCAACTTACCCTGAAAGCAACGAAATAATAATTATTAGCAGCGGCTATCAATTCAAAATCTAAATAAAAAGAATTGACAAAATTCTGGTAAGCCATAAATTCATGGGTTGGAACTGCAAATTCATCGAAGAAAATTATATCATCTTTTTTTAGAAAAGGTGCCAGGCTGGTAAGTACAAACAATGTAGATGTATACAAATCTGCGTCCAGCATCACAACATTTTTTCTGGTGTTATCAAAACCCCTCAAAAATGAAGGAAGGGTTTGTTGAAATAACCCGGTGTAAAATTTTCCTCTTTCATCTTTTATGGAGGGTATATTATCAATATTACTGAATGTTCCTTTCTTGTAGGGGCCAAAATCTTCCGGAAGCCCTGTGAAAGTATCGAAGCCGAAAAAACGAGATTCAGGATTACTGTTTTGCGTCATCCACCAATTAAAAGAATGAGCATCTGCTACTCCAAATTCCAGGTAATTGACGGCATTGGCAAGACCTTCCTTTGCTATAATATGATAATAAAGATCAAATCTTATATTATAGTTCCACTTCGATGGAAAATCGTTGAAAGCAACATTTTTATTTTCACTTACCCATTTTGAAAGTCTTGTCATCCATACCAATTGCTGCCATATTCCTGTTGCCCAAGAAAAAAATACATGAAGGTTTAATCTTATGAAAGTCAATTTGAGGAAACGGATGATTGTAAGTTTCATGAAGCGGTTTTACCTTTCTATTTTTCTTTTAATAATACCTCAGATGGAGAAGTTACCAATTCATATTTGCAGCCGATTTTTAAAGCATAATTTTCTTTACTATGACTCACTGGAAAATTAAAACAAACCGGATAGTCATAATCCTTAACGATATCTTTAATAACTTCTTCTACCGACTGGCCAAAAGGTATCGTTGTATCTTTCATGTCAGTAAAATTTCCTACAATCAAACCCTTAAGATTGGACAGTTTTCCGCTGCGCTTTAATTGATGCATCATCCTGTCGACATTATAAATATATTCTCCAACATCTTCAATAAATAAAATTCTATTTTTTGTTTTTATATCAGATGAGGTGCCAACCGCATGAGCAAGCAGCGAAAGATTTCCACCAACCAAAATACCGGAATCAGCTCCGTTTCTGTTTAACTCAATGCCTGGAACTGCATAGTTTGCTTTTCTTCCCAGTAAAGCATGGTGCAAACTTAATATGTATTGATTCCCTGATTCTCCGTCATTAAACGCTGCTGCCATTGGGGCATGTAACGAGGCAATCTTATATTGAGAAAGCAAGTGAGATTGCAAAATAGTTATGTCGCTAAATCCAATTATCCATTTGGGATTCTTTATGAATTTTTTAAAATCCAACTGCTCAATAATCCTGCTTAAACCATAACCGCCTCTTGCACAAAAGATCGCTTTGATACTTTTGTTATCCATCATTTGCTGAACGTCATGTAACCTTTCATCGTCTGTTCCTGAAAAATAATTGAACTGATTTCCGAGGGTTCTTCCTGTTATAATCTTAAATCCCCAACCAGACAAGGTTTCGATCGCCGTCGCTGCCTTCTCATATGGCATATAACCAGAGGGGCATAATATGCCAATTGTATCGCCGGGCTTTAAATATGGCGGAATGGTTATCACCGATTCGATTTCTTAAGTTGTGACATAAATCAATTTATTTTCAAACTCCGGATAAATAATCTTGCGAACTTATTAACTCTATTATACTTCATGCAGCAATACAGTATTATCCGAAATATTTATTTCATGGAAAACCCCACACTTTAAAGCATAGTTTTCCTTTTGATGACCCACCGGAAAATTAAAACACACCGGGTAATTGTATTCCTTAACCTTCTCAAGCACTATTTCATAAATAGTTTTTCCAAAATCTTCCCCGGGGTCATCTGGTTTTATATTATTGAATCCACCCAGGACTAATGCCTTCAGCTTATCTAATTTCCCGCTTCTTTTTAAGTTCCACATCATTCTGTCGATATTGTATAAATATTCTTCCGTTTCTTCTATAAATAGAATTTTACCGGAAGTTTCGAGATCAGATTTGCTGGCCGAAAGATTCTCCAGGATTGATAAATTACCTCCAACCAAAATTCCTCTTGCTTTTCCAATACGATTATTTTCATCAATTTGTCCCTCATAATGCATCTTCCTGCCTGTTAAGCACATTTTTATAGAATTAATAGAATCAATTTGGACAGGTTCTGCATTATTCCAGTCAGCAGGAAAACTGTTGCACATCTTTGAATGAATAGTGGGTATTCCGAAATTCCTGTTAATATGTGAATGAAAAACTGTAGCATCGCTGAAACCTATAATCCACTTTGGTTTAGCAGCAAATTTCTTAAAATCAATCTTATCTATAATTCTTACCCCTCCATAACCACCCCTTCCCAACATGATTGCCTTAATGGAAGGATCATCTATCATTGTTTGAAAATCTGTTACTCTGTCTTCATCATTACCAGAAAAAGTGAAATCCCTGCTACCAATCGTGTTTCCCAACCGAATATCAAAACCCCACTCCTTCATTTTATCAATAGCCGGTTGGGTGTCTTCAAGAGTTAGGTAACCTGAAGGACAAGTGATCCCTATCGTATCACCCGGTTTCAGGTAGGGAGGTATTTTACCAGGAATTTCCTCTTCGAATTTTACCGGAATATTTTTATTTCCAATCTTTTCTTTTGATATCGCCGAAGCAGAGATCATGAGCGGAATTATAGATGAAAGAAAATTTTTTCGATTCATACATTATTTTAATTAAAAACCAAGGCCGGCCTTCAGGGCTTTAGAATATTTAATTAAATCAAATTTATAATAAAAAGGCGCTTTGTGCGAAACACCCTTTTTTGTTTCCTTCAATTTGACCAAAATACCCGTGCTCATTATTTTCCTTTGAAAATTTCTCCGGTCTAATTTTTTGTTCAATATGGTTTCATATAATTTTTGTAATTCTGGCATGGTAAATTTTTTGCTCAGCAAATTGAAACCAACTGGCTGAAAGTTTAATTGTAATCTTAAATTTTTCAAAGCCATTTCAAAAATATGCCTGTGATCAAGAATCATTTCAGGTACTTCGTTAACTTTAAACCATTCACAGGCATCTGAAATATTGTCCGCGATTGGTTTCACCTTTGTAAAATCAACCAGGGCAGAATAACCAACTGAAACAAACCTTTCAAACATCCAGCTTTTTCCCCCTTTAAAACCAATATTTCTAAGAAATTGCTGGTTTATCTTTTTTGTTGACCGGTTTGGGTCGCTAAATGTGTAAAACTGATGAAGGTAAATTTTGTCTAATCCGGTCCTGTCTTTCAGAATCCGCTTAGCCGAATCATCCAAATGTTCATCTTTCAGGATAAACCCACCGGGTAAGGCCCATTTTCCGGCATATTTGGCTTTTAACAATAAGACTTTTAATTCATTATCGTGAAATCCAAATATTACACAATCCACTGAAATATGCCTTAGATACTTTTCATGTCCATGAAAATAATGATCCTTTAGTTCCTTTTCAAATGTCATTTAGATAAAAATAGGTATCTGAAGTAATAAAAAATAAAGATATATAAAATAAAAAGCGCAGGAATAAGAAATAATTTCTACATTGTGTCATAAAAACGCAATGAAAAAAGTAAATTTTAAATTATGAAAAAAACGATTGGTTCTATACTGGGAATATTAATGGTCTTTTCCCTTTCTGCCCAAACTGGAAACTCAGCAAAAGCTAAAGAGACTGTCAGTAAAATGACTCTTGAAGAAAAAGCCAACCTCGTCGTAGGCAGGGGAATGAAAATTCCTGGAATGAATTCCCAATCAGGCCCTGTTGTGGGGAAAACAGAGGACAAGGTTGCCGGCGCTGAAGGAACAACATATGAAATTCCAAAATTGGGGATTCCCTCAATGGTTCTTTCTGATGGTCCGGCTGGAATAAGGATAAATCCTATCCGCAATGGCGATAGTTCAAAAACTTATTATGCCACAGCCTGGCCGGTGGCAACTTTATTAGCCTCAACCTGGGATACTTCAATGGTAAAAAGAATGGGAGTGGCCTTTGGAAGTGAAATACATGATTATGGTATTGATATGATATTAGCTCNNGAAATCCTTTAGGAGGAAGAAATTTTGAATATTTTTCTGAAGACCCTGTGGTTGCCGGATTGATGACTTCAGCGCTTGTAAATGGAATTCAATCTAACGGTGTAGGTACATCCATCAAACATTTTGTGGCTAACAACCAGGAAACCAACAGGAATACCGTTAATACTATTGTGAGTGAAAGAGCATTAAGAGAAATCTATTTGAAAGGATTTGAAATCGCAGTAAAAAAATCACAGCCCTGGACAGTAATGAGTTCTTATAATTTATTAAATGGGACCTATACATCCCAGGAATATGATTTGCTGACAACTATCCTGAGAAAAGAATGGGGATTTAAAGGTCTTGTAATGACTGATTGGTTTGGCGGAAAGGATCCGGTAGCACAGATGAAAGCAGGAAATGATTTATTGATGCCAGGAACTCCCAATCAAACTAAAGCTATTATTGAATCTGTAAAAAATGGTACGCTGGATGAAAAAGTGCTGGATGAAAATTGTGAAAGAATATTGAAAATATTATTTCAATCTCCATCGTATATAAATTATAAATTTTCTGATAAGCCGGATCTTACAAAGCACGCCGAGATTTCAAAAATGGTTGCAGAAGATGGAATGGTTTTATTGAAGGATAATGATAACGCGCTTCCTTTCGCCAAAAATGTTCATTCAATTGCATTATTCGGAATCAACGGTTATGAGTTAATAGCAGGTGGCACTGGCAGCGGAGATGTCAACAAGGCTTATTCAGTTTCTCTTGCACAAGGATTAACCAATGCGGGATATGCCGTTGCAGGCTCTGTGAAAAATGTTTATACAAATTATCTTAAGGAAGAACACGCCAGGCATCCTAAGAAAAACTTTTTTGCAGAGTTTATGAACCCAACTCCTCCTGTAAAAGAATATGTTGCTGATGAAACCCTTCTAAACAGTGCAGCAGGCAATGATGATATAGCTGTTATTTCAATAGGTAGAAATGCCGGTGAAGGAAGAGATAGAAAAATAGAGGATGATTTTAATTAATCAGATACAGAAAGAGCCCTTATAGAGGGAGTCACCAAAGCATTTCATGCAAAAAACAAAAAAGTAGTGGTGGTTTTAAATATTGGCGGCGTTATTGAAGTTGCAAGTTGGAGAGACATTCCAGATGCCATATTGCTGGCATGGCAGCCCGGCCTTGAAGGTGGTAATGCAATTGCAGATCTGTTAAGTGGTAAAATCAATCCATCCGGCAAACTGGCAGTTACATTCCCTGAGAAATATGATGATGTTCCATCAGCAAAAAATTTCCCGGGAAAAGAATTTCCAGAACAAGCTTCATCAGGAATGTTTGGTATGAAGCAAATTCCTGCTGAGGTTACCTATGATGATGGTGTATATGTGGGATACAGGTATTACAATACTTACAAGGTAAAACCAGCCTATGAATTTGGATATGGCTTGAGCTATACCAATTTTTCTTACAGCAATCTTAAGTTGAGTGCTTCAAAATTTAATGGTAATCTAGCCGTTTCATTCGTAATTACCAATTCTGGTAAAGTGGCAGGTAAGCAAGTAGCCCAATTATACATTAGCGCCCCTTCAGGAAGCTTAGACAAACCCGCAGAAGAGCTAAAGAACTTTGCAAAAACAGGATTATTAAAGCCCGGCCAAAGCATGACTCTTCAATTTAATATTAAGGCTTCCGACCTTGCCTCCTTCGACACTAAACGAGCCTCCTGGATTTCAGATGCAGGAAAATATATGGTAAAAATCGGAGCATCCTCTGAGAACATCAAGTTAAGTGCAGCCTTTTCTGTTCCAAAGGAAATAGTAGTTGAAAAAGATCACAATGTATTGGCGCCACAGGTAGAAATAAATGAATTTACAGGGAAATAATTCGATTTACCTAAGTTTTTTTAAATAGATAAATTCTTTTCCCACTAAGGCACAAAGCACACCAGGAAATGTGATTTTAGTTCTTTGTGCCTTAATGGGATTATTATATTAAAAACTCCATTCCGTGGAGTTTTTTGTTAGTTTGGGCATTGGCAGCCTTTGCGGTATTTTTGCAATCCGAAAAATTCGAATTCGGGAAAAAGAATTATGAAGGTATTTAGAAGGTATTTAATAACAGCAGCATTGCCATATGCAAACGGGCCAACCCATATAGGTCACCTCGCAGGATGCTATATTCCAGCGGATGTCTATGTCCGTTACCTGAGGGCTAAAAAACTGGATGTAAAATTTGTCTGCGGCAGCGATGAACATGGAGTGCCCATTACTATTCGGGCTATGAAAGAAAATATTACACCTCAGCAGGTTGTAGATAAATATCATAAAATCATAAAGGAAAGTTTTGAAGAAATGGGTATTTCTTTCGATATCTATTCACGCACATCCAATCCGGTCCATCATAAAACGGCATCAGATTTTTTTTTGAATCTGTATAATAAAGGCCTGTTTGAAGAAAAAGAAACCGAACAATATTATGATGAAGAAAAGCAAACATTTCTGGCAGACAGGTACATTACAGGCACCTGTCCTGTTTGCGGAAATCCAAGTGCATATGGCGACCAATGCGAGAAATGCGGTTCCTCATTAAGCCCTGAACAATTAATAAATCCACGCAGTACCTTAAGCGATGCCGTTCCATTAAAAAAGAAAACCAGACATTGGTATTTCCCTTTGCAGGATTATGAAGTTTTTTTACGTAAATGGATACTCGAAGATCATAAAGAATGGAAAAATAATGTGTACGGCCAATGCAAGAGCTGGCTCGATAAAGGTTTGCAGTCAAGGGCTATGACCCGAGACAGTAACTGGGGGGTAAAAGTACCTTTACCAGGGGCAGAAGGCAAAGTATTATATGTTTGGTTCGATGCGCCAATCGGGTACATTTCAGCAACCAAAGAGTTGTTGGAAAACTGGGAAGATTATTGGTATAAAGAAGATACCAAATTGGTTCATTTTATTGGGAAAGATAATATCGTTTTTNNATAACGTACCGGCAAATGAATTTTTAAATATTGAAGGGCAAAAGGTTTCTACCAGTCGCAATTGGGCAGTTTGGGTAGATGAGTACCTGAAAGATTTTCCAGGCCAGCAGGATGTGCTTCGCTATGTACTTTGTGCCAATGCGCCGGAAAACAAGGATAATGATTTTACCTGGAAAGATTTCCAGGACAGGAATAACAGTGAACTGGTCGCTATTTTTGGAAATTTCGTAAACCGGACATATGTGCTGATGCATAAATTATGTGGAGGCAAGGTACCAAGGTTGCATGAAGAAATTCTGGACGAAACTGACAAGACGCTGGTTGAGGAAATAAAAAATTCAAAACTTACCATTCAAAATTCGCTTGAGCAATATAAATTCAGAGATGCATTGTTTGAAGTGATANNGATGGTAAACCAACTGAAGTTGCTCAGAAATCTATTGACAATTGTCTTCATATCTGTTTGCAACTTTGTGCCAACCTTGCCATTTTTATAAATCCCTTTTTACCATTTACTGCAAAGAAGATGATTCACATGATGAAGGTGAAAGACAAAATGCTCGAATGGGAAAATAGCGGGAAAATTAAATTGCTGAGTGTTGGCTATAGTTTGAGGGCACCTGAATTGTTATTCCGGAAAATTGAAGATACAGAGATCAATTTGCAGGTGGAAAAATTAAAAAATGGATCGCTAGAAAAAGTAAATGCTGATCAACCTGCTATAAATAGTAACAATAAAAAAAGTACCATGGAAGAACCCTCGACTGCTAAGCAACCCGAAAATAAACTAACCATTCAATTTGATGATTTTTCTAAAATAGACCTGAAAGTGGGAACCATTCTTTCTGCAGAAAAAGTGGAAAAAGCGGATAAGCTTTTAAAGCTGGAAGTAGATCTTGGTTTTGAAAAGAGGACTATTGTTTCAGGAATTGCATTGCATTTTAAACCAGAAGAAATTACAGGAAAACAGGTTGTGGTAGTGGCCAATCTTGCTCCCCGGAAAATGAGAGGCATTGAAAGTAATGGAATGATTTTAATGGCTGAAGACAAGGAAGGAAAATTGCATTTCGTAAGTCCCGGTGACGTAATCAATCCAGGAGCACCTGTTACATAATTTATCATCAAAAAATATTTTTTATGAATCAAAACATTGGATTTATTGGCTTAGGCAGTCTGGGTACACCAATTGCCATGAATTTACTCGAAAGCGGTCATGTGTTGCATGTTTATAACCGTACGGCTTCCAAAGCCAAAAGCTTCGGCGATAAAGGAGCAATAGTATCTGGAAGTATTGTTGAGCTCGCCCGGGAATGCTCTATAGTCTTCACCATCGTGTCAGATGATGCGGCATTGAAAAGTATTTGTGAAGGGGAAAAAGGTTTACTAAAGAACCTTCAAAAAGGCAGTTTACATATTTCCATGAGTACGATTCTTCCAAAAACTGCTGAAGAACTTTCATTGCTTCATGAAAAAAACGGTTTGCATTACCTCGCCTCTCCTGTTTTTGGAAGACCGGAAGCAGCGAGGGTAAAAAAATTAAATTTTGTGGTAAGCGGGAATGAAGAAAACCGAAAGCTGGCAGAACCACTCTTGAAAGAGGCAGGTGGGATGAATGTTTTTGATTTTGGAGATTCGATAACGGCTGCGAATACTGTAAAACTATGTGGCAATTTTTTAATTGCTTCTGCCCTTGAAGCTATTGGTGAAAGTATTAACCTTGCTCAAAAAAGTGGTGTTGATGCGAAAAAAATGTGGAATATGCTGTCCCA
>PKYU01000039.1 GCA_003132765.1 Chitinophagaceae bacterium
TAAAAGATATAACCCTAAAAGGGGTCCATAAGTATATCCGGCATTTTGAAAATGGTGTTGATGATGGCACCTTTACTGTTCCAGAAAAGCATAACTATAAGGAACATTACAATATTAACACCTTGGAGTACCCGGTTTTTTAGCTGCTTTTTCTTCACGTGAGGTAAGTTTCCTATTGATAAAAAATCATAACTGAAGGCAGTAGTAAGAGCTGTGATGCAAGCATCAATACTGGCAAATGTGGATGCAATAACAGCTATTAAGAATGCAATGGCACCTACCGCGCCGAAGTAATGCAGCGTGAGCAATGGGTATATATCATCAGTATTCAAATACTTTCCATTGGAAACCGGAAGTGGAACTGCATTTCGTTCGCCATACAGATACTTTAGAACACCAAGACCTAGAAAAAGAGTTTGGGCAAAGGCAATGAAAAGGCCGAAAGTAATCACATTCTTTTTTGCATCGCGTTCCTTCCTGACTGTAAGGGTCTTCTGCATCATGCTCTGATCAAGTCCTACCAGGGCAACTGTTATCAATAAACCGGAGATGAACTGTTTGAAGAAATTAGTACCTGAATGGCTATCCCAATCAAAAAGCTTGTAATAACGGTGATCCGCAATTGAACGGAACATCCCGGCAAAAGAAAGTCCAAGGGAATGTTTGATAGTGAGAATAGAAATGATAGTTANNAAGGGATTGCAATGCATCTGTCCATACAATAGTCTTAATGCCGGATTTATTCGTATACAGCCAGATGAGAACCAACATAATGATGATCGTAAGCCAATATGGAATATGGAGAGCATCGAAGAAACCATATTGTAATATTTTAATGGATAACAGCAAACGAAGCGCTGCGCCAAAACTTTGGGAAACCAGGAAAAAAAGGGACCCGGTCTTGTAGGAAATATCGCCAAAACGTACGTCTAGATAGGTATAGATTGACACAACCCTGAGCCGGAAGTATATCGGAATTAAGATAAATGCAATAAACAGGTTGCCGGCAATCGTACCCAGTATAAACTGAAAAAAGTACATATTATCATTACCCACATCCCCGGGAATGGAAACCAGCGATACGGCGGATATGCCAGAACCTATCATTCCGAAAGCCACCAAAAACCAGGGAGACTCCCTGTTACCGTCGAAGTAGGTAGTATCACGGGTATGCCTAGAAGTTAGATGCGAAATAAACATCAGCAGCGAAAAATAGGCCAGGATGATAAATAAAATCTGTGTTGCAGTCATTAGACAGTATACTATAAAAAGATGATACTACTTCTCGTTTGACCATTGCTGAAGGTCGCAACTACCACCAAAGTCTTAAAGCAAAATACAGTATGCAAGTTACTTTTTGAGAGGAAATTGAGAGATTATTTTTAATGGGAGTTGAAATGGAATATGCTGATTGTCCAGGGTGGGTTTTATATTCAACCTGATTCATTGATGCTTGTAAAATCTAATGCTACTCGTTTTATATTACCTTGAGGCTTTCAACCGATTTATTGCGACCCACACCATCCTCTCATTTTTTTAAATTGGCGGAAAAAGGGTAATATAAAAGCTGCCTAAACAACTTTAAAAAAAAGTTGTCACGGATCCATCTTCACAAAATCATTGGCCTAAACTCCTGACAATAACGACGCCCGTTCTGGCATAGCAACCAAATTAATAATAAGTAAGAAATGCGCCAGAGTTGATCGTGTAAGACCTCCTACTGAAGATAAAGGCAATTCGCTGTTGTATTAAAACGAAAATAAGATGACACCGGCCATGACCTCAACAAAGAGGGAATATTAATTATAATAGGCGTAGTTCAGTTATCATTTAGAAATTTAGCCTACCCAAAAAGATANNAAAAAGATAATAACCTATCCAGGAATATTTTAGAAATTACCATTCCCGGAGGTCTTCGTAATTTAGGAATTTAAAATTGTAATTGGGTTATTCTTCTTTTCCAATAATGGATTTTTAAATTTTTTCAATCTCCCCAATTCCTTTTTCAAATAGGCCCGGAATGGGTTTTCTTGGTTGCATATATTTTAAGCCAAAAGCCCGGATGCTTCTTTCTTTTATATAATGAATGGCCTCTTCAATCGTATCCGGCACAAGATATAATTTTTCATCCTTTGCGGAAATGGTACCTGCCTCCAGCATTCGCTCAGTATGTTCCAGGATACGTTTATAAAAATCTTTATCCATAATGATAATCGGAAACATATTGATCTTTTTGGTCTGCACGAGTGTGAGGGCTTCAAAGAATTCGTCCAGGGTACCAAAGCCACCGGGCATCACAACAAATGCATAAGAGTATTTTATAAGTAAGGTTTTCCGGACGAAGAAATACTTTATATCAACCCATCTGTCCAGGTATGGATTTGGTAGTTGCTCATGTTCCAACACAATATTGCAGCCCACGCTTTTACCTCCAACATCTTTGGCTCCGCGGTTGGCTGCCTCCATAATTCCCGGTCCTCCGCCTGTCATAATAGTGAATCCCAATTTGGCAATTTCGGCCGAAAGTTTCCGTGCCTGTTTGTAATAAGGATGATCTTCTTTAAAGCGGGCCGACCCAAACACAGTAACACAAGGCCCTACAAAATGTAAGGCTCTAAAACCTTTAATGAATTCAAAGAAAATACTTACGGTATATTTGAAATCCTTCCACCTGTTCTGTGGTCCTTCAAGAAATCTTATTTCCGATTTTATTTTTTCTTTCGGCAATTATGATGGATTTTTAGTAAAGGAAAAAAATTGTTCAAATATAAATAATAGCTGAATCAAACAAATCCGGTTAACCATATTTTATCAATATCCGGGATCAGAAAAAAAAACCTAAGACTTTTGCAAAAAAACCTAAAGAGGATTTTACTGATTATATTAAGTCTTTGGGCCCCGGCCTCATTACTGGAGCCAGTGATGATGACCCTTCAGGTATAGCCACATATTCACAAGCAGGTGCCCGTTTCGGCCTGGCAACTTTATGGACCGCCTGGATTACTTTTCCATTGATGGCCGGAATCCAGGAAATGTGTGCCCGAATTGGTATAGTCATCTCGAATGGGCTTACTCATGTTATTAAAACACATTATTCTAAGACCCTGCTTTACGTGATGCTTTGCGTAAGTTTTCCGGCAATAACTCTTAATATCGGAGCTGATATTGCAGGGATGGGCGCTGTCTCAAATCTTTTAATCTCGCAAGTTCCATCCTTTGCTTTCAGTATTTTATTCACTGCATTATTGATGATTGCCATTATCCGGTATCCCTATAAAAAAATTGCGGGAATATTAAAATGGTTGTGTGTGGTTTTGTTCCTTTATATCATCGTGCCTTTTCTCGTAACAGAAGATTGGAGCAATGTCTTAAAACATNNGGATTCAGTTTAACCGAAAATTCCTGGAAATATTAGTTACCATCCAGGGAACAACAATCTCCCCTTATCTTTTTTTCTGGCAGGCCAACATGGAGGCAGAAAGCAAGGCGCAAAAGGGAGCCGATATTTTGGTAGATAAGACTTCCATCCGCAGGATGCGCTCTGATGTAATCACCGGCATGTTTTTCAGCAACCTGGTAATGTTCTTTATTATTCTGACTACGGGTATCGTTCTTTTTAAAGCCGGTATAACACAAATTGACACCGTTGACCAGGCTGCAATAGTCCTGAAACCACTTGCTGGAAACCTTTCCTATTTATTATTTGCTATTGGGGTTATCGGAACCGGGTTACTGGCAATACCGGTACTTGCCGGTTCGCTCTCATATATCCTCTCTGAAACTTTCGACTGGCAGGAAGGTCTTGATAAAAAATTCAGTGAAGCCAAAGGTTTTTACATCACACTGATTGTATCTCTTTTGATCGGCCTTTTTATTAATCTTACCAGCATCACTCCCTTTCAATCCTTGTTTCTTACTGCCATCATTTATGGAATTACGGCTCCTGTACTAATCGGAATTATTTTTCATATATGTAATAATAAAAAGATAATGGGCAATGAGGTAAACAGTATTTTCTCAAACATTCTTGGAATAATAACTTTCGTGGTTATGACCTCTGCTGCGGTTGCACTGATCTATTTTC
>PKYU01000453.1 GCA_003132765.1 Chitinophagaceae bacterium
AGGTTTAAATAACCCGAGTGATAATTATTATTCGATTGTTAATAATACAAGCGCAAATGGAACGACTAATAATTCAGGGCCATATAAACCCACTACGAATAATAACAGGGTGTTTGGAGGTTTTTGGGATATAATTGGAGACCATACAAACGCAATCAATCCTGCTACTGGAAATTCACCTGTGGTGTCGGGTCAAACGGGTAGCTATATGCTGGTGGTGAATGCTGCATTTACAACAGGTGAAGCATACCGGGACACCATTAGAAATTTATGCCCCAATACTTATTATGAGTTTTCCGCTTGGATTAGAAATATGTGTGGGTATTGCGGTATTAATCAGAATGGCACTGCTACTTATACTCCAGGAGTGCTGCCAAACCTGTCTTACGCAATAAATGATATTGATTATTATACTACCGGCAATATCCAGCACGATACTATTTGGGAAGAGCATGGTTTCTTGTACAAAACCGGGCCTACAGAAACATCGTTCAGGATTACCATCAAGAATAATGCAGCAGGCGGCGGCGGTAATGATTGGGTGCTTGATGATATTAATTTGGTGACCTGTTATCCAAATCTAATAAATAGCCCAAAAGATACGGCTACTTCATGCGCCAATGTACCTATATCTTTGAGCGATACCGTTAAAAGCTATTTTAATAATTACACCTATTATTGCTGGGAAAAAAGTACTGATGGTATTAACTGGTCCGGTACAGGTGTTTGTGGCTCAAAAGTACCCATTTTGGTAAATGGGGAATGGGTGTATGTNNCTACTTTCATCCCTGTTGCAGCCGATAGCGGTACTTACTTCCGACTTAAAGTTGCAACTACTCCCTCTAACCTTAACAATTCTTCTTGCTCAGTTGCTAACAGCCAAAAAATATTTGCGAAAATATATAATGTTACTTGTTCATTACTCAATACCAAGCTATTAGATTTTAGCGGAAATTTCATAGGTGAAAAAGCAGCGCTCAGATGGACTTCGGAATATGAAGCAAACCTTCAATCTTACTTAATAGAAAAAAGCACGGATGGAATAAACTTCTACCAAGCGGGAGCTATTGAGGCATCCAATAGTCCTAATGGTTCATCTTATGTGTTTAAAGATCCTGGGTTAATTTCTAATTTGGTCTATTACCGGCTAAAGTTAATACCCACTAACGGAGGTAATCAAGTCTATTCAAAAATAATTACCCTTTACAATAAAAATGCACCACTGAAGATCAATGCAGTAAACCCATTTAACGATAATATCCAAATAAAAATTTTTTTACCTGAGGATGGTAACGTAAAATTTAATCTTTATAATATTTATGGAGAAAATTTAACCCAAAGAAATATTCANNCGGACGGATTCCAAAGTTTGCCTCCAGGCTTATATGTCCTTAGAACAGTATTTAACAATAATATTGCCCAGAATAAATTAATTAAATTATGATAATTTAGTAAAAGCCTGTATACGGATTTTTTGATTTTCACATTTGTAGCAGTTAGAAAGTTTTCCTAAGATTATTTTCGTATCTATCAATCTAATAATCAAGAATTATCGATTTGGTTCTAACGATATTAAGCAAAAAATTACCCATTCAATTCTAAAAAACCTGGAAGGCTGCTATATTATAATTTTTATTTGATCCTCCGCTACTGGCGCTATTATAAATCTCTCCAACATTTCTAGCAAACCATCTTTGATTAGTTTCTATTATTGTCGGATTGCCAACAATATAATATTCATACTTCATCTCAATTACATCAGGAAAGTTGAAAGGGCCGATAGATACCGGAATCGCTTTTGCCAACACCGTCATGGTAATATAACCCGAAACGTTCACTCCGCCTATTGTCCCGCTTATATTGGGAGAATTCCAAGTTGATCCGGATGCAACATTGTCTTTTAAAAAGATAAATTCTCCTGACACTGGTTGATCAAAAGGAATAATTTTTGAAAAATTTACGTATTCATAATAATCTCCTCCGGGTTTCCGGTAATAAAACGAATCAAGTGCCAGGGAAGAAGGCGGCTGATATAAGGCTATTGTACTGTAATTATTAGATCCAAAAGTTGGGCTATAAACTATAACCTGGGAACGAATGGAGTCAGAAGAGGTTCCACCTTCAAGATTGTATGACCAGTTAGAATTCAAGGTAAGGGGGAAATAATCACCTGAAGAAGTTGAGGTAGGCAATACGTTAACATTAAAAGTACAGCTGCTTGTTCCGAATGTAACCGTATAACTTTGGGTGCCTGCACTTACAGGAATACCCGATCCCGTTAATATTACTATTTGAGCCCCTGTCGTTGGCAATGTTCCTGAACCTGAAAAAGAAATTCCGTCTATTGAGTTCGTAACAATTTCATAATAACCAGACACTGTAACATTCAACTGAACCTGCACCTGGTTTGATGAATTGAGTGTTACTCCCTGTTGATAAGTTCCTAAGATATTGAAAGGGGTGCAACTCCCTCCTTCTCCTCCAGTTGTACCTGAAGCGTGAGCCCCAAAATTTATTGAAAAATTACATTGGCTGTTCCCATACATTAATGTAAAATTTTGAGGGCCGGAATTCATTGGAGTTCCGCTGCCATTCAAGGTAATATTTTTTACACCAGCATTTGAAAATGTACCAGTCCCTGAAAATGATACGCCATTAACTGTGTTAGTTGCTATTGAATAAGTTCCAGGTGTTGCAACTGTTACCTGCACCTGCACAGTATTACTGGAGTCAAGGACAATGCCCTGTGTATATACACCTTTTAGAATTACGGGTTTACAATTTCCGGAACTATCTCCTAATACTCCAACAGAAACACCCCCGTTAATAGTATTTTGGGTAAAGGATGAAGTGAAGGCACCCGCTGTTAACTGCACTACCTTGGTAGAAGAATTAATTGCAGAACCGGAAAAATTACCGCTAATCAGCGAATCAGTTAAAGTAGTAATATTCACTATAAATTCTCCGATCAATTCACCAGCCTGGTAAATTGTTGAACTTCCTGAAGAATATAAAAACGTATTTTGAAATAATGAAGCCTTGTAAGTCCCGGTAGTGAAAGTATTCCCGTACAAAAGCAATTGAAAATTTTGGATGCCATTTTGAGAAGTGCCGATTAGATGTAAAACTTTGGTGCTGTTGGAAGAATCAACGTAAGCACTATCCATTGCACCTGTAAATAAGGTTGAACTATCTTTAAACTGCCATGAACCTATCGAGACTTTGAAATTTGACTTGCTGCCAATACTGTATTCCTTTTGGCACGAATTAAGAAAAAGTATCGATAAAAGAAGGTAGCATGCAAATTTTAAATATTTCATAGTAAGAATTTAAATTTTCTTTAGTCTCCGGAATTATGAAACCTGCATTTCATCATTAACTAATGAATCGGTCTCAATAGTTTTAATATCAAAATTCTGAGTATTATTCTTGAAAAAACGTTTTTGAAAAGCCAGGATTGTAATGATACCCATTGAAATAGCCGCATCAGACAGATTAAATATCGGGCGGAAGAATTCAAAATCTTCTCCGCCCCAAACAGGAATCCAGGAAGGAAAATGTGCGTTTCTTATTATTGGAAAATATAACATATCAACTACTTTTCCATGCAAAAAACCTGCATAACCCCGAGCCGGAAAAATCCTTGCAATATTATATGCATACTGGCTGCTTTCATCAAAAATAAGTCCGTAAAACATACTATCTATTAAGTTTCCCACAGCGCCGGAGAAAATCAGAGCCACACATATTATAAATCCCGGATGATACTTTTGTTGTACAATTTTCTTTAAATAGAAAACACCAAAAATTACTGCTACCAGCCGAAATAAAGTTAAGAGCAGTTTGCCCCATTCCCCTCCAAATTTCCAGCCATAAGCCATTCCTTCGTTTTCAATAAAATATAACCGAAACCAATTACCAATAATCATGTGGGATTCGCCTGCATGATAATGCGTTTTTACATAAATTTTTAAGGCCTGGTCAGCAATAACAATCAGGCAAATAATCAAAAAAACATTTCTTCCTTTCACAAAATAAATTTAAGGCCCTAAAGATAGCAAAATTGGATAAGGCTTTTAATGAAATACGTTAATAATTAGCTAATCGATAGATATTTGAAAAGAAACGGTTCACTAACTTATGAAAGAAAATTGGCTAAAATAACTCCTCAAAACAGGTCAGTCTATTCTTCAAAATAAACCCTGCTTACCCTTTGGGATATTCCGGTCATGATTTCGTATGGTATCGTCCGGGCCCAACCTGCAAGAATTGGAAGTGGCAGCGCTTCACCAAAAACGGTTACTTCATCACCCTCGCTAACAAATTCAATATTTGTTACATCAATCATTGTCATATCCATACAAACATTTCCGACCACCGGAGAGAGTTCTCCACGAACAAGCATTTTACCGATTCCATTACCAAGGGTTAGAGGATACCCGTCAGCGTATCCAATACGTACTGTTGCTATAACACTGTCCTTTTCTAACCTGGAATTCCTTCCGTAGCCAACCGTTTCGCCGGCATTTACATGCTTTATTTGTGAAAGAGTTGTGGTTAGTGTTGTAACATTTCTCAATTGTGTCTGCATTTTTTCATTCCGGTCTATTCCATACAAGCCAATTCCTAGCCTAACCATATCCATTTGTAATTGAGGATGGCGGCTGATTGCAGAAGTATTGGCAATGTGTTTAATAAATTTATATCCTAATGAATGTTCAAATTTTGTACAGCACTTTTTAAAAATATCATATTGTTTAATTGTGAATGTATCTTCTTTCTCGCTTTCAGCAGCCACAAGATGCGTAAAAACAGATTTCACAATTATTAAGTTGTTTGATTCAAGTTTATTGCATAATTCATCTGTTTCTTCGACAGTGAATCCAAGCCTGTGCATACCTGTGTCGATTTTTATATGAACAGGATAATTATTAATGCCGGAGAATTTAAGAAAATTGAGAAATGCTTGTAATATATTAAACGAAAATATTTCAGGCTCAAGGTTATTTTCAATAAGCGTTTCAAAAGTGGCTGTTTCAGCATTCATAACCATTATGGGCAGTNNGCAGCCCGACACCCTCGTCCGCATAGGCAACGGCAAGGTATTCAGCCTTGTGGTATTCTAAAATTGACGCAATTTCATAAGCGCCGCTACCATAGCTGAAAGCCTTTACCATAGCCATGATTTTTGTGGATTGCTTTAATATAGATTTATACTGCTTATAATTATGGACAATCGCATTCAGATTTATGCTCAGCTTTGTTTGATGAATTTTTAATTCCAGCTTTTTGACTATTTGTTCAAAATTGAAGCGCCTCGCACCTTTAATTAAAATAGTTTCATTATGAAAATGCAACCGAGGGAAGTTTCTTAATAATTCTTCTAGAGTTAAAAAAAATACCTTGTCTTTTATGAAAGAAAAAGCTTCTTGCCGGGAAAAAATATCCGGGCCTACTCCTATAAGCCGGTCAATTTTCTTGTGCTTAATAAGCTGAGCGATTTCATCGTATAATTTTTTAGCCGGCTTCCCTGATTGCAAAATATCGGAAATTATTACTGTTTTGGTCTTATATTGTTTTTGATGATCTAAAAACCCAATAGCAATTTCAAGAGAATGCAAATCATTACTGTAAGAATCATTTATTATCGAACAATTATTAGTCCCCTGTTTCAATTCCAGCCTCATGGCAACCGGGAACAGGAATGAAAATTTTTGCCTGAATTTTTCAGCATTTTTATTCAATAACAAAAGGGCACACCAGCAATTAATAGCATTCTCAATTGAAGCCTTATCTGTGAAGGGAATGGTTATTGAAAATTTTTTCTTAAAAAAATCAGCCTCAATTTTTGTGCTTGCCTTCAATTCTTTTACAGACAATATTTTAAGCTTATTGTCGCTGCTCTTCCCCCAGGAAAATAATTGAAGATTTTTATTTGATTGCTTCTGAAAATCGATAATTGCATTCTTCAATTGGTAATTATCACCACAAAAAACAAGTTGCTTTGTGTGCTTAAATAATTGAAGCTTTTCGTTTATTTTTTGATTTGTATTTTCAAATCCTTCATCGTGTGCCTGACCTATATTGGTAAATATTCCTATGGAGGGTTTAATAATTTTTTCTAAATTTTTCATTTCTCCCTTTCGGGAAATTCCTGCTTCGAAAATTCCGAGAGTGTGGTGTGCATCAATATTCAGAACACTTAGCGGAACACCTACCTGTGAATTGTAGCTACCCGGGCTGCGCGCAATTGAGTAATCTGATTCCAGTAATTGATTCAGCCATTCTTTTACGACCGTCTTACCGTTGCTACCTGTGATCCCTATTNNGTATTTTTTACAAGAATAATATTGGCGTGCGGGAATCTCTTTGTATTAATTTTCTTATTGCTGACGACAAAGTTTCTAACTCCCTTTTTGTACAATTCTTCCGCAAAGATATTTCCGTCATGCAGAGAAGATTTAATAGCGAAAAAAATAGTAGAGCCTGTATTAATGATTTTCCTGCTATCCAAGGAAAGATTGGCCGGTGCAGGCAAATCAGGGTTAAAACTTAATAGGTTGCCACCTGTAGATTTTGCAATTTCCTTAATGGTATAATTTATTATAGCATTCATTCAAATCAATTCCTTTATTTTTAAAATTCCCGGATAAAATATTAATTAACGCCTGCTTCCTTTCGCTTTAAAGGCTGATAATAGTATTGCCCCGTTAATACAACAAACAATTACAAGCAATGATATCCAAATGGGAATATGAATATCAAAATATTCAATGAGCATTTTTAAACCAATAAAAATCAATACTACAGCAATTCCTTCCTTTAGATACCTGAACTTACTAACAGCACCCTGCAGTAAGAAAAATAGTGAGCGCAAACCCAAAACTGCAAAAATATTTGAAGTATAAATAATCATTTTCGTTTGTGTAATAGCAAATACTGCGGGAATAGAGTCTAATGCAAAAACTATATCTGTGGTTGCCAGAATTACCAACACAATGAAAAGCATTGTATAGTATTTCTTCCCATCAATAATTTTATAAAAATTACCATCAGAAATATTATTCGTCAACGGGACAAATTTTTTAATTAATCTATAAACCGGATTTTTTTTAGGATTAAATTCATTGTCATCATTGATCAGAAACATTCTTATTCCGGTATAAATGAGAAAACCACCAAACAGATAAAGCAGCCACGCAAATTTTTGTACCAGCACCACGCCAACCGTAATGAATATGATTCTTAAAAATATTGCCAACAGGATTCCTAAAAGCAACACTCTGTTATAATATTCTTCAGCAACCCCAAAATAGGTGAATATAAGTATGAATACAAAAATATTATCAATGCTCAGGGACCATTCCATCAGGTAGGCGCTGATGTATTCCAATGCCTGTGTTTGTCCATCCTCAAACCAAATGAATACAAAAAATCCAACAGCAAGGCTCACCCAAAAAACAGTTTGAACCAAAGCCTGTTTTATGGAAACTTTTTTTGATTTTTTGCTTAATAAGCCAAGATCAAAAATCAAAGCAAGCAGGATTAGAATTCCAAATACTACATATGTCCAATCATTTGCGCTCATTTTCTAAATATTAAGAAAATTTTTTTTTAGAAAGTGCCAGGCAGAATCACGTGTACATTTCAGGAAAAGTTCAACCACAATATTTCTTTCTACGCCACCACTGATAAATAAATCCAAATAAGATTATTACCAGTACAGGTAAAACCAGATTAATGAATTGCCATTTTGCTTTTTGTTCGCTCNNTTTTTCGAATCAAGGAGGCGTAAGGTATAATCCTTGGCTCTTGCCTGGCTGAGGCCTGAATTATCAACCTGGTAATCGAGACAGTTTTGCAGAAAATTTTTATTAGCAAATTGATATTCATATTGGGTGCCTACTGTATATGAATTTACACCCATTGGTAATGGCTTACCCTGCACTTCTCCGTTTAGAACAATATCGCCGTCAGCAACTACAATCATTTTATTATCTGTCCTACACTCCGGCAAAAATGGAGTACCCATTTTCTCCAATGAATCCATAGTTTGCTGACTGATCCTGTTTTTATAAAGTGAAGAAAATTTGCCTTCAAGCAATACGCCGGCGGGGATATCTTTTTTATTAAAGGCAGCATCTTGCGGCACATTTCGATTTTCCGTTCCACTTATTAACGCAGGAGTTTCAATCGTTCTTGAATTGTCCGATGAGCTCAGGATTATTGTCTTTTTTATGCCCGGTGCGCTTACTGTATCAATTGAATTTACAAACCTTGCAGCCACAAGCCCGATATTTTTATTGATGACGCTATTTTGTTTGGATTCGAATAATGGAAAATAATTCCAATGGAGGAAATCAAATTGATCTTTCCCGTTTACGTTNNTAAAAGGTAAAAAATCAGATTGTAAATCCATGATAAGATCCGGGTTAATTCTCACACCGTATTTAAAAAGGAGATCTTCAAGATTAAGGTTACGATCATAAGCGATTACCTGGTTCTTAATCTGGAGACTGTCCATTTCAGCCTCCAGTTGGTCCAAGAACCAGATCACCTTCCCTCCCCGCATCACATATTGATCTATTTTTAATTTTTCGGTTTCAGAAAAAGGAATTTTAGGCTTTACGATCACCAGTAATTTGAAAGTATCGGGAATTATGGGCTCTTTTTCAATATTTATTGTATATAAATCATAGTTCTTTCTCAGCACATTTTCTACAAGGTCGTAAACATTGTCTCCTGTCGGTTCCCCATTTCCAACCGAATAGGCAACCATCGGCTTATTATTTTCTATCAGCTTATTAATTGCATAGGCAAAATTGTATTCAAGCAATGCTTCAGAAGTATTTAATTCCCCGGGGGTAATTACCGTTTGGGTACCGGAATACAAATTCACTGGTAACATTTTATTTTTATACTGCATCAATGCATCGGGGTAAATATATTTTGACTGCTCACCCTCCTTCAATTGGATTTTAAGATTTATTGGTACAATTCCAAATGATATAAGTGTATCAGCATACGTTCTGCTTGTACCTGGCATTTGGCTATCGGGAGAAATAATTTTATAATTGATCCTTCCCTCGGAATATTCATTAAATTCCTGCAATAACTCCTGCGACGATGCAGAAAGATTTTTAAATCCTGCCGGTAGATCCCCTTTTAAAAATATATCTACCTCAACAGGATTATCCAGATTTTTCAATACATTTTTTTNNGGCGCCAAAGACCATGATCCACCACCAATTATTTTTATTTCTCTTTTCGGGATTTATGTAATTCATCAGCGGCAAAAACTATTTGTTGGTTAGATTTTTTTGTGTGACAAACAGAAAAAGAAAAATAATACTGAAAAAGTAAACTACATCCCTTGTGTCGATTACCCCTCGGCTAATACTTCGATAATGGAAATCAATACCAAGCATCTCAATATAATAATCAGCATTACCGGTAAACACGGAAAGTTTACTTAATGCATTAAAACCGAAATACACAATTAGACAGGCAAAAGCTCCAACCAGGAACGCAATAATGGCATTAGATGTTAAGGCTGAGCACCACATGCAAATTGCAGCAAAAACAGCTGCCAAAAAAATTAAACCAATATATGATCCAGTTATTCCGCCACCATCAATATTAGCTGTGGCAGATAATGAATGAATAGTCAATACATATAAAAGTGTTGGCAGTAAGGCAACTAATATTACCGCCAAAACAGCAAAATATTTTCCCAAAACCATTTGCCATTTTGTTAGGGGCTTTGTCTGGAGGATTTCAAATGTTCCTGTTCTGAATTCCTCAGAAAAACTTCTCATTGAAAGGGCAGGTATCAGAAAAATAAATACCCATGGGGCCAGTTCAAAAAATTTATCGAGTGTAGCATACCCAAAATCAAAAATATTACTGTCTTTTAGTACAAATAAATAAAGGCCGCTTACCAGCAGAAATAAAATAATACTTATATATCCGGTAAGGCTGCTAAAAAACTGGTGTAATTCTTTTTTGGCAATTGATATCATAATCTGGGAAAAGTGCAATTTAGGTCTTGAAAAATAATTTTAAGATTTTGATTTTCGCAAGCAGCGTTTCTGCAAAGGTTTTTGTCATATAGATATTAAAAAATACTGACTGCCAGTTTAACACCTTAATTTCTTTATGATGCGGATTTTCTGAAAAAGGGATTATTAATTTATTCCTGGATCAATGAAAAGTAATCTTTCAGAAGATTTGTTTTTAAAAGTTTACCTAAACCGACTGGATGAGCCCTGCTTTTGCAGGGTTTTTTTATTGCTTTATGGAATAATAAATTATTTGAAGCATAATAGA
>PKYU01000305.1 GCA_003132765.1 Chitinophagaceae bacterium
CCCCTTGATTCGTCTTTGCTTTCATTCTGGGGTCTACCGGTTAGCAATCCTTCCTCTAGATCACCCCAAAAACGATAGAGACGGTTATTGCCCATTTCTAATATGCCACCTATATAACTTGGATTCTTCCGGTCAAGAAAAATTTCTGTATCCATACTGTTGGAGTAAATCGAATTTTCCATCACACCTTCCCGGACTAAAAATCCTAGTGACACCAAAGCATCGAGCCAATCGTACACATGCCGGTCCGTGGTGCCGAGAGCCAGTTGCTGCTTGATTGCATTACCGTTGAGTTTCGTTCCACTAAGAAGTGTGAACAAGTTCAATTTTACGGCTGCCAGTAACGTTTTCGACGCCCAGAACCCCATCCCGATTTGCATGATATGAGAAGGATTGGGTTGCTGATTAGTTGCTTCTGACATGGAGATTTTTTTATTTCCTAAGGTACATCAAATTTTAATGTCAGTTATTCCACTGCAATCTTTACGGAGCGTCACAACAGAATAGATACGAATATTCGGAATGTTTATATAGGCTTGCTCCGTAAAGATAGGAAGGTAAAAGATATAACAAAGTCTTCATATCAGCAAACTGATGTTTCCACGATAATAACTTTTTAAAATTTGTAATACGCTCATTTTCATTGGTCAAATTTTAGTTATATAGGAGAAATGCAGAATAACCTGCTATGCATCGCAAAACAAACAAGAATACTGGAAAACCAAAAGATGAAATGTTGTGTGGGTAGTTTTTAAAAAGTAACAATTCCTACGTTAAATATTTCAAACTACCAGAATAGCAAATCAGCAAAGAAAAAACAAAATGAAAATAAAGAAGAGCCTTACCTTACTGCCGGATATCCGAACGCTCAAGTGGTGGAAGATCGTAGAGGTTGCATTGCAATCCTCAAGAGCAATTTAAGAGTTATTAATGTTTTAGTTCATGTGGAACCTTACTACATGTCTCATTGAGGGTTAGATTGCACGATTGTTTTTTGCGCTATGAAAGGTGCGCAATTTAGGATACTGATCCATTGACAAACCTATTAGGCTGACCGTGGTTCTCGCTAACGTCATCTGTTACCCACGCTACAATTATAAAAGTCTTCAAAGACTTTCTCATTTTGAGAAAAATTTTACTCAAGTTTAAAGGCTAAAAGAAATATACACCCGTGCGGGGTAATTCCATTGAAATCCCTTACCAGTCTATATTATAACTTACTTTGTACAAACTAATTTTTATTGGCAATATATTATATATATATATTATAAAAATATTTTTTTTAATTTTTAAAAATTACAACTATGGGCTCAGGAAAAGTATTAAGTAGTGTTTTAGTTGGCGCCGCTGAAGGTGCAATATTAGGAATTTTATTCGCTCAGGACAAAGGTTCGGAAACAAGAAGAAAAATTGCGGAGAAAGGTTCTGAGTTTGCTGATTCATTGAAAGATAAATTCAGCGAATATGCCTACGTTATCTCTGACAATTATAATGCTGCAAAGCAAAAATTTACAGGACTCGCATCAGAAGGAAAAGATATGGGTAAAGACCTGGTAAACCAAGCTAAAGACAAAGTAAATGAAATGAAAAATGATGTAAGAAATTCTGGAGCTATGAGTAATTCAATGAACACTTAGTTCATTGGTCTTATTTTACGAATCTACAGAGATACGGTGATAAGATAAAATAAATGTTGATGCTATTTTGTTTAGAAATAATAACGAATTAGATGGATGAAATTTTACCATTTCCATCGTAATATACTTTTAAGTAATTGAAACATTTTTTTTGGCGGAGGATTTTATTAAAGAAGGTGCAAGGATTATTGAAGAGACTGAAGAAGGAACAGGTACCCGTGATGTTGGCCCTATACTCGCAGCACAAAAAGTAGAGCACTATGAAATATNNTTTCTCAGTTAGCTACGACTCTCGGTCTTGAAGAAGTTGCCGAACTACTTTCTCAAACACTGGCCGAAGAAAAGCAGGCAGACTCATTGCTTACTTAAATTGCTGAAAACAATATTAATTATGAGGCTGCTACGAACACTAAAAAATAAACTTCAGTGTCATAAGTAAAAATGACTCGTATAAAAAAATAGAATTTATTTAAATCAGATCCTTACCAATCTGGTTTCATTATCGCTTTAAATATTTAATTATGAAACAAATTATCTTATTTCTTTGCATGCTGGTAATTACATTTAGTTTTAGTAGTTGCGCTGCCATCGGCGATATTTTTAAAGCTGGCGTTTGGGTTGGGGTTTTAATCGTGGCAGGTATAATTGGTCTTATTTTCTTCTTGATTAGAGGTAGGTCCAATAAGAACTAATAAATATATTCAAAACGGTATGTTATCAAAACAGATAGACTATTTAATAATAAAGTATATTTGTTTAAATAAGTGGCTTCCGAATTTGTATCAGCCCAATGAAGGTTCATAAATACACTTCATCATACGCTTTAGTTTTTTCAAGATTTTCAAAACTGTCGTATAGATCGACGCTTCCAAGAAATATCTTTATTCCTATGTTTATAATGACCCATTTTATTTTGTTAAGTTTCATTGCATGTTGCATGCAAATATTCAGGCAAACTCGGTAGCCCTATTTATCGAGTCTCGCTTCCTTGCCAAAGGAAGGCAAACACTTCCGTATTTTTATCAGTTACAACTTTGTTAAGTGTATAATTATTCTATATATGGTAATAATATATTTGGAATAATTACAGGTATTAAAAGTTTAAAAAAGGTTTGTCATTTCTTAGCACAAAACTGAATGCTACATTTCGTTTTTCAGCCAGCCGCCCGTAAAACCGGCAACATGCAGCCCTTTGATAATGTAGGGACACTCCCGCATGATTTTCCATATTAATCCAGTATGATAATTCTCGATCATAATAACAATCGGACCTTGGTTAAGCCCAAACCTCCATGGCGAAACCCAACCGGCGGGATTTGTCGATTTTTCCGGGTAAGTGGGATTAAAACTTGCATCAAACCCATATAAACGGTGGTGTTTCAAATTTAATTTTTCAATAGCATGCCTTATGGTATCCAGCACAATTTCCGGCGCAAAAGGAAGAGATGCTACCACTCCCCAAGGTGAAACAGTCCCATCATCCGGTCCAAAAGGAGCACCCCGGGCTACATAGCCATAGAATATTCTTTTTCTCCCGTCAATACCCATTGTTTTATTACCAGGGCCATCGCTTGCGGTTAGCCCCCAGCAATATTCTCCATAATGTTCAAATTTGTGCGGGTTTTCTATAGCATATTGTTGGTGAACGTGTGTTGCACGCTTGCTGTTTTCAAAATAATCAAATCCTGCTTTTTTATTAAAGTCATCATGTATGCCCCGAAAATCTATCCACATGTGGGGAAATTGGTGAATAAATAAGGGACCTCCATATAAATATTCAATATCATAAACCTTTTTCACATCAAAGGTAGCAGTCCACTTCTTATAACCATCCGCCTTTAATGGATAGGTGGGCGAACCAAGCGCCAGTACGTATAATAAAAGTGCTTCACTATAATTATCATCCCACCTGTAAGGTAAAAAACCGTCTTCAGGTCTCCATCCGTGGGATATTGTTGTTCCTTGATTTAAAGCCCATTGCCAGTCAATACGGTAGTAAAGTTGATCGGCTAATTCCCTTATCTCTATTTCATTTTTGTTGTCATCTTTAAAATAAGTACGTGCGGATAAAACCCCCATCATAAAAATGGCTGTATCTATTGTGGATAATTCACATTTCCAAGCCCTCTTACCTGTAACCATTGTAAGAAAGTGATAATAAAATCCTTTATATCCTGTAGCATCGGCCTCTGTACCTTGTCGGCTATTATAAAAGAACCTCAAAATTTTGAGGACCCGTGTAATCGCATCTTCGCGAGAAAGAAATTTATTTTCAACGCCTGCAATGTATGCGCTAAGCCCCATGCCTATAGCGGCAATGCTTGCGGGAGAGGCGGGTTGTGTTTTATCTTTAATTAAACCGGTTACAGGATCAACTTCGTTAAGAAAATAATCAAATGTTTCCCTCTGCAGATCATTGAGCATTTCTTTATCCGTACCCAATGGTTTTACATTACCAGGAACTATGTCTTTTGCGTTTGTCATTCGCTTTCAATGGTTACAAGAGCAGTTGCCTGTGGAACTAATTCAATTTCCAGATAAATTGAATTGTTTTGGAATATAAACAAATGTGGTTCCTTTATTAGTGCTGACGCCGATTCCAAAGTATTTACCTGGTTAGAAGTAAGTGTACCCGGACTTCCTATTTCTATCCATGTTGCATACGCGTTTGCATGGGTATCGTCAATTCTTTGTATGTACACATCCTGTACGTTAGGCAAATTGTCTATAGTAGTTTTGATTAATTCAGTTTTTATAGCATGGCGAGGTAATGCGGAGTTAGTAAGTAGTAACTGTACCATTCCTTTTTTCTTAATTACCCAAGCGTCAACTGTTGCATGTTGCCCCTGTACAGGCAGTATATCCTCACCCAATTGGTGTAATAGTTCATAGGCCCGGTAAGAAGGCTTGGGAATTCCATAAATATTTAAAAGCCCAAAGCCACCATGAAAGGGAATAGACGAAAAATAATTTTCTTCAAAAATATCGGAGAAAGTCCAATAACTGTATCCCTGAACCTGTCCGCGCGCTTCCATAATAGTTTTAGTTATAAAAGCAGCCGCATATGGCATATCATGTAATTCATCAAACGGATTGGAAGAAGTATTCCATTCAGTATAATAAACCGGTTTGTCACCTGCCTTTTCTTTTGTGGCTGTTACTTCCTCTCTTAGGACACTTCGCCTGCTGGCTGCCAGTTGTGCTAATGTATCATCACCCGGTTTACCGAATGCGTCTGTGGGGTAGTGATGGGTAGATATAAAATCGTATGGCACCTGGTTCTTTTCACAATAATCCCTGAATTCCTGTATCCATGCGTTTCCTGCCGTAGCCGGGCCTCCAACTTTTAATGAAGCATCAACTTCCTTGATAGCTTTTGCGGCATACTGGTAAAGAAGAAAATAATCCTGCTGAGTTCCCGTCCAAAATTCAGAAAGATTTGGCTCGTTCCATATTTCAAAATACCACTCGCGCACATTTTCCAAACCATACCTTGTCACCCAATGCTGAACAAGAAGATTAATAAGCGTTTCCCATGCAGTAAAATCACGTGGTGGCGTTATATTACCTTTATAATGAAAAACGATATCAGCACCCGATGAAAGGGTTAATGGCATAAATGAAAGTTCTGCAAACAGGCTCATGCCGATAGAAAGAAGAAAATCACACACCTGATCTGCGTTATAAAACGAATACACCAGTGTATCATTTTCATTTACCAAGGTTCCCATATCGTCTGAAAGAATACCGTGGAACCGAACATGTTTAAACCCTAACTCTGCATGGCAGCGATGTAATTGTTTCTGCCAGTCCGCCCTTAAGGCAAGAGTGGCATGGCCACTACCTATAGTGTGTTCCCAAAAATGAGGTAATGCACAGCTTGGAGCCGCTATATTGCAAATAAAATCATCCGGCATATAGTATAATTAAAAATTATCAAATATATCGAGACACATTTTTACAGCAATAAATTAGAGGAAATAAATTGACGAAAAAATTGATAAGATAACAGTCATGATTACACGTTATGTCAACTTTAAAGTAGGCCTGTTTAAACTCCAAATGAAATTAGAAGTAACCTATATCTTTTTAAGTTTTGTTTGAATAATTTTTTCAAGCTCAATAAATACATCCCTCCCACTAACTACAGCTAAATAATATTTTTTTATATAGAGCTCTTTATAATTACCCAACTCCCTGTAATATACTTACCTTCTGTTAATTCGCAACAATTGGTCGTTCTTGAATATTGCTCGTCACACNNCTTCGCGTTATAAGTGATATTTAAAATACAATTATTTCGCGGACTTATTGTATTTAAAAAATGTGTGCTTGTAGAAACTTTACGGATAACATCATTAATATGCAGGGCGGGTTCTTGAACTTTTTAGCCAGAGTTAAATAATATATAAGTAGTAGAAAAAAAATAGGAACGATTTATGCAACGCTTTTTTTTCAAAATAATTTGATCATAATTCATAAATTCCATACTTAACTTTTAACCGACCATGTCTAAATCAAAATTAATAGCAGCACCAATATTCGGAGCAGCGATAGGGGGAGCATTTTTAAATTTTTTCAATATGCCCAAAGAAGACAAAGGCACTTTTCTTTCGTACTTGAGGAAAAAAACTCACGATTTGCTTGATGATGCAGAAACAACTGTAGTAAAAGTTGAACGATTGATGGAGGAGGTAAGAGCTAAAGGAGAAGGCGAGTGGGTAGATAAATTATACGGGTTAAAAAAAATGTTTAGTGAATTATATGGTTCCGAAAAACGTTATCTCTTATAGGTATATCAGTAGAAGCATGTTCCTGTTAGATTTCGGACTGAGATAACATGAGCAACTTTAGCGCAATATGATATACTTCATTGAGATAATTTTTCATCAACTAAACCATTACCTTCCTCATTTGGGGAAACAATTTACTCAGATTTTAAAATGGAAGAAATAGTGCCCTGCAACCTCCATGAACTTTATACAACAAACTGTCCGGATATCCGACAGCCTTGATTATCAAATCTATACAAAACGTATCAATACCGGGTCGTCTGTACTAAATTGAATTCGTTACTTCTATTTCTAATCGAAGTCCTTGCCAATGCTGCCGCATTGCCCCAAAACATGCTACTGCCCTTATATGCTGGTTGCATTTCATCTAAATCGCCTGCCTGACAATTTGTTAAAGGTCATACCCGATCAACCCGATTTTATTGGCGTCACCGGGGCATGGAAAATAATTCCTTCGGTTATGAGTGGTCACGGGAAAATAGGAGGCTTTTTGGTACGATTGTACTCTTTTTTACAGGACCACTTTTTAAATATTCCTTGCGGCTATCTTTTTTTATGTTGCAAGTCCGGCAGCAGGACTATCTGAATTCTTTTTAATGAGGACTTTGATCGCTACTCCAATTTTTTATACAAATAGGTAAAGAAACAATTCGTTTTACTATGCAATCATTACATTCAATGTTACATGTGCATAGATGATTAAGCGCAGAATTGAAAAGATAGTACTGGACGCCCTTCAGCGGAGCCCTTCGGTAGCCCTCATTAAAAAGTATTCGACTGGGCTCCGCACCTGCATTCGTTCCAGATAATAAAAAATATGATTTTCTATTCTTTTGTTTTAAATGAAGTTAGAAACTTAGTTATTTCACGCTTTTGTCCTCTTTCAAAGCTATCCAAATAAATTTGAGTGGTTTTAATTGATGAATGTCC
>PKYU01000459.1 GCA_003132765.1 Chitinophagaceae bacterium
GCATTACAGGATTGGTATATAAAATTTGCATTGCAGACAGTCCCCGGTGTGGCTGAAATTGCATCTTTTGGTGGTTTTGAAAAACAATACCAGATAGTAGTGGACCCAATTAAGTTGCAGTATTACAATATCTCTTTAATGGATGTGATGAATAAAGTAAAAGAAAATAATAATGATGTTGGTGGAAGAAAATTTGAGATGAGCGATATGTCTTACATCATTCGCGGATTGGGGTATGTAAAAAATAAAGAAGACCTTGAAAACATTGGTATTACTACCACTAATGGAATACCTGTAAGAGTGAAAGATATTGGCACCGTACAGATGGGCGGTGATGAGCGCCTCGGCATTTTTGATGAGANNTCGGTGGCATCGTTGTGATGCGTTATGGCGAGAATGCGGACAAAGTAATAAATGCAGTAAAGGCAAAAATGAAGGATGTAGAGAAAGGTCTTCCTGAAGGTGTTCATTTTAAATTTGATTACGACCGCAGTACATTAATTGAGGCTGCTATAANNTTTTATTTTATTGAATGCCTTTGGACTTTCCTCTAACATCATGTCTTTAACAGGTATTGCTCTTGCAATAGGAGTCATCGTCGACAATGGAATCATCATGTCAGAAAATGCTTATCATAATTTATCACAATGGCAAAACGATCCTGCCAATAAATTGAAATAAAAATGAAATGGAGCATTAAAATTTTTGAGTTATTTATACCAAAAAACGATGAAAGTTTTTATGCGGAATTCCATGTGACAAGAAACAATAAAAAATTATTCACATGAAAAATATTATCAAAAAGATATTACCCGATAGAAATTATATAAAAATTCCGGAAGAAATAAGGATGGGAATTATTGAAAGCTCCTGTAAACAGGTGTCAAGAGGCGTATTTTTTTCAACCATTATTATCATCGCTTCTTTTTTACCCGTTTTCTTATTAACCGGCCAGGAAGGAAAATTATTTAGCCCCCTGGCATTTACCAAGACCTTCATTGTAGGAGTAGATGCCCTGTTGGTAATCACCCTTACACCGGTGCTGATCTCATTTTTTATGAAGGGAAGGTTCACACCTGAAAATCACAATCCCATAAACAAGGGATTGGGGAAAATATATGAACCGGTTATCAGGTGGTGCCTCAAATGGCGTAAAACAACTATTGCTTTAAACATTATTGCTTTACTGGTAAGTATTCCAATGATAATGAGCCTGGGAAAGGAATTTATGCCACCATTAGATGAAGGTTCTATCCTGTTTATGCCGGTTACTATGCCGGATGTTTCCAATTCTGAAGTGAAGCGCATATTGCAGGTGCAGGATAAAATTATTGCTTCGGTTCCGGAAGTTAAAAATGTTTTGGGGAAAGCAGGCAGGGCCAATAGCGCCACTGACAATTCCCCGATAAGTATGATTGAGACTATAGTTTTATTGAAACCCAGGTCAGAATGGAGACCCGGTATAAAAAAGGAAGATATTGTAAATGAGCTCAACGGAAAATTGCAAATTCCCGGGGTAACCAATGGATGGACTCAGCCCATTATTAACAGGATCAACATGCTCTCCACTGGAATCCGAACGGATGTCGGGGTAAAAGTTTATGGCCAGAATTTAGATACCATTTATGCTTTTGCACAAAAAATTAAAAATGAATTAACCGGCATAAACGGAGTTAAAGATTTGTATGTGGAACCAATTACCGGTGGGAAATATATTGATATAAAAATTAGGCGCGATGAAATAAGCCGTTACGGTTTAAGTGTGGATGATGTAAATGCGGTGGTCCAAAGTGCTTTGGGAGGCATGAAACTTACCACAACTATTGAAGGCAGACAGCGATTTTCCATTAATGCACGATATGCACAGGATTTTAGAGATAACATGGAAGCGCTGAAAAGTCTGCAGGTACAAACAAGACAATATGGGCCGGTTCCCTTGCAGGCGGTTGCGGATGTTGCTATTACCTCAGGGCCACCAATGATTAATTCAGAGAATGCTTTATTGCGTGGAACTGTTTTATTTAATGTAAGAGACAGAGATCTTGGAGGCACTGTGCAGGAAGCGCAAAGCAGGTTAAACACCATGCTTACTAAATTGCCAAAAGGTTATTTTATAGATTGGAGCGGGCAGTATGAAAATTTAATAAGCAGTGAAAAAACATTAAAGATCGTTTTGCCTGTTGTATTGCTTATCATTTTTGTTTGTATGTATTTTGCTTTTCACTCCGCAAGGGAAGCTTTGTTAAGCCTGATTACTATTCCATTTGCTTTAATTGGCGGCGCCTATTTGATTTATTTCTGGGGAGTGAATTTGTCTGTTGCAGTGGCCGTTGGTTTTATAGCGCTGTTTGGATTGGCGGTTGAAACGGGAATTGTGATGGTAATATATCTAAACGATGCCATGCAACAATTAATAACCCTTAAAGGCAATTCCCGGGAAACAATTACCAGAGATGACCTGCGTGAATATGTGATAGCAGGCGCTGCCAAAAGGCTACGGCCAAAAATAATGACGGTTTGCGTTATCCTTTTCGGACTGATTCCTATCCTTTGGAGTTCCGGGGTTGGTAGCGATGTAATCAAACCTATTGTATTACCGATGATTGGTGGCGTATTTACCTCTTCGATCTTCGTTCTCCTGGTGTCGCCTATTATTTTTTTATTGGGTAAAGAATATGAGTTGAAAAAATGNNCAAATATGGGGAAATTCATGTGCCTGGCATAAGTCACTGATGATTGTATGTGAATGAAATTTTAAAAAATACTGAATCTTAAAAAAAATGGAAATCATTCTTAAATCAACCATTACCTGCCCACATTGCGGGCATAAAAAAGAAGAGATAATGCCTGTTGATGCCTGCCGGTTTTTTTATGAATGTGAGCAATGCAAAACGATCCTAAAACCGAAGGCCGGGAACTGTTGTGTTTTTTGTTCTTATGCTGATTTTCCTTGTCCTCCTATTCAGGCAAAAAATAATTGTTGTAATAACTAAATAGTAACAATGAAAAAATATATTTCAGCAATCGTATTGTGGATTTCTTTAGGAAATTATGCCAATGCCCAGGAAGTACTAAAACTAAATGATGTCTTTTCACTAATTCAGGGTGACCATCCTGAAATGAAGATGTATGATGCACAGCGACGTTCCCTGGACGAAGCATCAAAAGGGGCCAAAAGCTGGGCACCACCAGAATTTGGAGCCGGTTTCTTTATGACGCCATATAATATTGGTCTTACAAAAGCTTTCACTAATGGAAAAGGAATGGGCGCTTTCATGATATCAGCCTCACAAATGTTTCCCAATAAAAAAGAGCTGGATGCCAATGCTTTATTAATGCAATCCATGTCTTCAGTTGATAAGGAAAATAAGCAGGTTGCCCTTAATGAATTATTTGCGGCGGCAAAGAAAAATTATTTTGACTGGCTGGGAATTGAGAAGAAAAAAACAGTGCTTGATGATAATGAAAAGCTGTTGCAATTTATGATACAAAGTACCGAATTGCGTTATAAAAATAACCTCGGTAAATTGAATGCCTATTACAAAGCAAAAGCGGCATTGGGTAAAATCGAAAACCAGCAGGAGACATTGAGGAATGAAGTGATGCAAAAACAGGTTGTATTAAACACATTAATGAACCGGGATAAAAATGAAAATTTTAAGATTGATACTAATTATATTATTAAAAATTATACGCCTGTTGACAGTAATTACCTGGTACAATCACGCAGTGATATAAAGGCAGTGGATCAAGGTTTGGAAATTAATCAACTTCAATTGAACCTGGAAAAAGCAGGGCAATTACCACAGTTTGGCGTGCAGTATAATNNCATGTTTGCCTTTGGAAAATCTCCATGGCTTTTTTCTCTTATGGCTACGGTGAAAATTCCATTGGCACCATGGTCATCCTCTGCATACAAAGCAAATGTTGAAAGTCTAAAATGGAAAGCGCAATCCTACGAAGCGCAAAGGCAATTGATCATCAACCAAGCTTCAGGAGAAGTTGAAGGGTTGCTGTCTTCTATCAACAGTAAAAAAAGGCAGTTGCAATTATTTGAACAAAATATTATTCCCGCATTGAAAAGGAATTTTCAAATTATGCAATTGGCGTATGAACAAAATACAGGAGAATTATTTGAATTATTCGATGCATGGGAAACCCTGAATATGGCTCAACTCGATTACTTGGATCAGTTGCAGGAACTTTTAAATCTACAGGTACAAATGGACAAAATTTTGGAAATAAAATAATATAGAAATGGTCAATACAATCTCATTCAAATCCTATAAATATACTTTAGTTGCCTTCTCTATTATATTAATAGTGATTTCAGGATGCAAAAATAAAACCGCCAAAACTGGTGCCGTAAAAGCTAATAGTACCGCTGAAATTTATACATGCTCCATGCATCCACAGGTAATAGAACATGCACCGGGTCATTGTCCCATATGCGGAATGACCCTCGTAAAAAAAGAAAATGCGAAAAGGGAAATTTCCAAAGTCGATCTGACAACTTTGCTCCAGCCTACCAATGAGATGGTAATTTCTTCTATTCCTGTTACCACGATGCAGTTTGCAAAGCAACAGGTACAATTAAACGCATTGGGTAGCATAGAATATGATACAAGATTCATAAAAACAATAGCAGCAAGAGTTAGCGGCAGAATAGAAAAACTGTATATCAAATACCGGTACCAAGCCGTGCATGCCGGTGACAGGATCATGGATATTTATAGTCCGGAATTATTAACGGGGCAGCAATACCTTTTGTTCCTGGTAAAGAATGATCCTGAAAATATATCACTGATTAATGCAGCCAAGCAAAAATTATTATTGCTGGGGATGAATAATAGTCAATTGCAAACCTTGGTTTCTACACGCATAGCGCGGGCTGATGTTACCGTATACAGTAACTACAGCGGCCATGTGCACGAAGCAGGTAGTATGAGCAATTCACCTCAGCCAATAAATACATTTAATGAAACCGGGGAATTATCTATTAAAGAAGGAATGTATGTAGAAAAGGGGCAGCCGGTATTCCAGGTAAATAACATGGACAACTTATGGGTAAGCCTGAATTTTTTTGCCGATAATAATTCATTAGTAAAATTAGGCGACCCTGTTACCATTATTCCTGAAACAGCCCCGGATAAAAAAATTATTTCCAAAATCAGTTTCATAGAACCTTTTTACAGGAACGATTCCAAAACATTAACCGCAAGAGTCTATTTTAATAATTCAAAATTAATGTTACCCGTTGGAAGCCAGGTTAAGGCAGCTGTTCATATAAATACTACAATGGAAAATTGGCTGCCACAAGAATCAGTCCTTTCATTGGGTCTAAACAAAGTGGTATTTCTAAAAAAAGGCAATGCCTTTAAGGCACACCAAGTAAGCACAGGTATTGTTGCTGATAATTTAATCAGGATAATTGATGGCTTAAACGAAAGGGATAGTGTAGCATTAAATGCACAATTTTTAATAGATAGTGAAG
>PKYU01000222.1 GCA_003132765.1 Chitinophagaceae bacterium
AAGGGTTTTGAATCACATTGACCCGGAAATTATAAGAAACGAAATAATACCAAATAAGAAAAATTTTACTGCTTCATCAGGCTTGCGTTTTATTTTACCTAACGGCAAACAGGTTGATATTATGAATCAGGCCGACGGAAAGGGAAACGGCCATAATAAGATGCCGGTATTTTTTGTGAGTAAAAGAATCGATTTTGATAATCTGCTGGTTAACAAAATCGACCGATCCATTGCAGATGCCAGGTTTGCTACCCGAATTGAAAAAATAACAAAAGAAGGAAATACCTGGAGGCTTGAAGGTTCTGGTCCTTCAGGTAAAATAGAAATCGAAACCGGTTTCCTGGTTGGTGCAGATGGTGATCATTCCATAGTGCTTACATATCTTGGAGAGCGCAGGATTGATAGAAATTATTATGCTGGTGCGGTCAGGCAATATTGGAAAGGAGTTGAGGGTTTGCACCGGGAGAACCTGTTAGAAGTTTATTTTCCTAAAAGCCTTCCGTATTCCTATTTCTGGATTTTTCCGCTGCCCGGTGAAGAAGCAAATGTGGGCTTTGGTATGGCAAGCAATCATATTGCTAAAAAGAATATTAATGTAAGAAAGGCATTTGAAGAACTCATTAAAACGGATCCTGTTCTTAGAAAGCGATTTCAGCATGCACAATCATTAGAAAAGGTAAAAGGGTGGGGTATTCCATTGTCCGGAAGTGGGCGCAAAGCACATGGCGATGGTTGGCTCCTGCTGGGAGACGCAGCTTCAGTCGTTTGTCCCTCATCGGGAGAAGGCGTTGGTTCAGGAATGATATCAGGATATATCGCTGCAAAATTTTTACAACAGGCTACATATCATAATGACTTTAGTGAAAAGATGTTTACTAATTATGATCGGGAAATCCGTAAAAGATTAATATCAGAAGAAAAATATTTTCGATTCCTGAATAATTTACCTGGCTGGGCTTTTTCAAAAGGCATCANNATATCTAACCGTTTTTTCAAAAACTGGCTATCGACAAAAGGAATGTCCAGGTGGGCAGAAACAGCTTATAACAAAGAGATCGAAGTGAAATTCATGTAAAATTATTCTAAAAAACATTGGCAATAATTTCGCTGCCGGTCCATTAATTCCTAAGTTCAATTTTGGTAACAAATAGCAATAGTTTGAAAAAACTTTTATCGATTATTTTCACTCCGCTTAACGAAAAGAATAAATAAACATGTCCTTTATACAAAGTATAATTTCATTTTTCCCATCAATAAAACAACCATTCATAGTAATATCTAATATTGACCGTCAGAAAAATTTTATACGGGAAAATATAANNGCTTTAAGGGGAAAAGAAATGACCAATAAAGAGCGGATGGCAAGTACTTGCCAGGGTGCCATGACCGGTTTGTTTGATGATTTTTTTGATGAAGAAAGGTTGTCTGAAAATGCAGTTGAAGATCTGATAAGAAATCCTGACCTGTTTAAAGCCAATACAGTTAACGAAAATCTCTTTCTTCATTTTTATAAAACAGCGTTGAATAATACGCTGCAACCGGCGCTTATGCAGGATCACTTGTACAAAGTTTACACAGCCCAATTANNTACGCAGGCAGGGGAAAGACTTAAAGAAATCACTATTCGCAAAGGCGCGGAATCTGTGCTTTTTTACAGGAGTGTTTTTGATAACCCTTTACACAATGCAGAGGAAAAAATGTTGTTCAGCCTGGGAGGACTCATGCAGCTAAGTAACGATATTTTTGATGTATATAAGGACCATAAACAAGGTATAAAAACGCTCGTAACTACCGCAAGAAAGATCAACGACCTGCGTTCCCTCTTCAATTCTATTTTGGAATCCGGCATTGAAGAGGCCAAACAAGTTGACTATCCTCATAAGAATATTTGGAAGTTTTTGGGTATTATTTCTATTGCTATTTTCAGCCGTTGTTATGTTTGTCTTGATCAGTTGGAAAAGATAGAAATGAAATATGGCGGCGAATTTGGCCCTCAACTTTATGCACGTAAAGATCTTATTTGTGATATGGATACCGCTACCAACAAATGGAGATCATTAAAATATCATTTCTGGATATCGGGGAATATTCATTAAAATATTTTTTCTTTTCCAAATCAATTTTCTACATTAGGACCCTTTTTAAGGTAATCATGATTTGAGCATAAGATGGTCTAATTGATGAGGGCGCGCTTGCTTCTTGCAATTTTGAATAAATATCAAAGAAACCTGGCTTTCTCATTGATATACCTTTGGCAGCCACTCGCTTTAATAGTTTCCATTACATTTTCATTTGTTACAAGAGCATCCTTGATATTAGCGCTTTTGGTTTGGCAAAAAGGACAGGAATTCACGAATCCTTCTGAATCGATATATAAGGTTCTGTTTCCGCCTGATAGACAACCTATTCTTCGCTGGTGAAACCCATGGTAAATAATGACAGGGTAATCCGTGTAGGCTGGGTCTAAGTTGAGGAGTAGGTAAAATCTTTCCAGCAAATCATAATGACTTTCTTCAAGACTTACCGGTTTGCCTTCGTAATGGCCAACCGCTTTGGGCTCAAGCAATTGAATAAAGGGTATCTGCAAACTTTTTGCTAAATCTGCATATTTCATCAAATCCTTCGCCATTCACATCATTATCCTTTCATCCGGTAGAGGCAGTTGTGCAGGCAGGCGTTCTGCCTCTTTTGGTATTAAGTATTCCTGCCCATCCAATTTCTATATTTATTTTTCTAGTGTTTATGGTATACAAAAATGTGCGTGGACATGCTGGTTATGAATTCACAACCGCTGAAGAAAGGCAAAATAAGAGCAAATGGTTGCAAAGCTATTCCGTTCACCACAATGAACATCATTTCTATGGAGAGGGTAATTACGGGCTTTATTTCACCTTTTGGGATAAATTGATGCATGCTTTCAGGAAATAAGAAAATGTATTTCCGAATTTATCAACTAACAAGAATCCTGGTATTCATGCTCTATCTGGTGTGCCTTGCCGGTAGTCATAGTTTCCAATACCCCGTCTTCATTCAGGTTAAATTCATTGGAGGACCATACTGAGGGTATTCGCATGCGGGTTAATTATGTTTTGGAATCGTATTGCCAGCAGACGACTTATCTGAATCATTGTGTAACTTCGAAAATATTTTCGATAAATACTAAATCGATTGCTACATGAAAAAATTAACTTCAATTGCATTGATTGTAATAATGTTTATTCCGGCTTGTTTTGCCCAGTTGAATAAACCAGGAGCTCCAATTGTAAAAACGCTAAATGGCATAGTCTAGGGTATTGATGAATCAGGCGTTTCCGTGTTCAAAGGTGTTCCGTTTGCAGCTCCGCCTGTTGGAGATCTTCGCTGGCGGGNNACGCCTCCGCAAAGCAGATAAATTTGGTCCACGTGCCATGCAGTTGCCGGTTTTCGGCGATATGAATTTTCGTTCTAACGGAATGAGCGAGGATTGCTTATATCTGAATATTTGGACGCCAGCCAAAACAGGCATGGAAAAGTTACCGGTACTGGTATATTTTTATGGAGGAGGTTTTATTGGCGGTGATGGTGCTGAACCAAGGTATGACGGTGTAAGTATGTCTCGCAGGGGAATTATAGCTATTACAGTAAATTATAGGTTAGGCGTTTTTGGATTTCTTTCTCATCCAGAATTGACCAAAGAATCCCCACATCATGCATCCGGTAACTATGGATTACTGGACCAGGCGGCTGCCCTAAAATGGGTGCATCAAAATATTGAATCATTTGGAGGAGATCCTGGAAAAATTACTATTGCCGGCGAATCAGCCGGTTCTTTTTCTGTAAGCGCACAAATGGCTTCTCCTTTATCGAGGAATTTAATTGCAGGAGCCATTGGAGAAAGCGGGTCTCTATTAGGCCTGACTCCAACTGCTTCCTTGCAACAGGCTGAGCGTTCAGGTACTGATTTTGCAAATGGTGTTGGAGCCAAATCACTTTCGGCCTTGAGGGCTATTTCAGCAGAACAATTACTGAAATCTCTCGCAAATTCTGAGTATGGAAGGTTTCCCGTGGATGTTGATGGCTATTTCTTTCCCCGGTCCCCACTGGAAATTTTTGAATCCGGACAGCAGGCCCATGTGCTATTGCTGGTGGGATGGAATTCGCAGGAGATGCCATATCAAATGATATTAGGTAATAATAAGCCCACTGTCGATAATTATGAAAAAGCCGTTCAGAGATTATATGGAAAAAATGCAGAAGAAGCGCTTAAGTTTTATCATGCGGATAGCGATGAAGAATCAATTGAAGCAGCAACTGCACTCGCCAGTGACCGTTTTATTGCATACAGTACCTGGAAATGGAGCGATGTGCAAAGGAAAACCGGCATCAAACCGGTATTCCGGTATTTTTTTGAAAGACCCCGTCCGGCAATGCGACCGGAAATGGGAAATGCCGTTGCAGGACTTGCGGGTGGCTTAAAAAAAGACACCACGAATAGTAAACCAATGGTTATGCCTCCAGCAACAGGTGCTGTTCATTCTGCAGAAATTGAATACGCAATGGGAAACCTTCCCCCCAACGGCGTCTATGACTGGCAGCCGGAGGATTACAAAGTTTCAGAAATTATGGAGGCTTTTTTTGCTAATTTCATCAAAAACGGAAATCCAAACGGTTTAGGCGTCCCCAACTGTCCTGAGTATATGGCAAAAAAGGCTGTAGAAGTAATGCATATAAATGTCAACACCAAGGCAGAACCGGAAAAGCACGATGACCGGTATCTGTTCATGGAAAAGACCAAAGGCAATTAAAATCATACAGATTTAAATTCCCTTTGGTTGAAGGATAACTCCTCTTTAATTATTTAATACTTCTCAAAGTGTCCTAATGCGATTCATTGATAAATTTTGCAACATTATCATGCAATTTTTTTAAGGATTCAGGATGTAGATATACCATGTGTCCTGAATAATATAAATCGTATTCAATATTTTTTTGAAANNAAATGCTGCATTTCATAAATCCCTTCAAAGAAAGGCGTTCCTAAATCAAAGTACCCCATGTTCAACATTACCTTCAGTTCAGAATTATATATCATGGCTTGAGCAAGGTCATTCATCACATTTGGAAAAATGCTGCTTTCTCCTTTACCCCTTGTAAAATCCCAGGGATAAACCTGTCCGTAAACCTTATAATCCATGCCAGTCCCATAATTAAGCTGTGTGCGGGCATAATTATTAAAGGTTGCCGTAAAAGCCGCATCAATATAAGAGTCCATAGGGTCATACTGTGCATATTCACTTAGCGGATCTATAGCTGGCCCGGAGAACCGGGAGTCGAGCCTGCCGGTAATTTCATTATCCTTTCCTANNCCTGTTCAAACTGGGGTCCGCTTACCCGAAGATTTGCTTTTCGTATATATTCTACCGGTAGTCCTGTATAATCGTGGAGTTTTTCTGTAATTTGATTGAAAGATTCGGGGTCAAGTAAAGAACCTTTATTTAGAGCAAGCGCATAGTCATTCATTGCAAAATGTTCAACTTCAGCTACCAGTGTTTCTAATTTAGGTTTTGGCTCAGTTAGTTTATTATGATACCATGCAGTAGCAGCAAATGAGGGCAGTGCAAGGATGTAGGGCAGGTCATTACCAGGGTGAGCACTTGCCGCGTCAGACATATTTTCATAGGTCAATAATTGAGAAAGCAGGATAACCCCATTCAGGCTCACCCTGAATTCTGTCCCAAGTAAATTGGCAACTACGGCGGAACGGAAAGTGCCGTAGCTTTCTCCAAAAAGATATTTTGGCGAGTTCCATCGATTATATTCAGAAATAAACTGGGTAATAAACGAAGCGAAGGCATGGCCATCTTGGTTGATTCCATAAAAATCTTTGCGGTCGCCTGCGCCTCCCATCTGTTTGGTAATAATTTTTCCAAATCCGGTACCCGGTGCATCAATGAATACCAGGTCACTGGCATCTAAGAGACTGTAATTATTATTGACGGTCTTAAAAGGCGCCTTGGTTCGGGTTGAATCGTTCAGGTAAACACGCTGTGGCCCAAATGCTCCCATGTGCAGCCAGATTGTTGAACTGCCGGGGCCCCCGTTATAAATAAAAGTTATCGGTCTTTGGACAGCATCCTTTTCACCTTCCTTGAAATAAGCAACATATGACATAGCAATCGTGGGGCTGTCATTTTCATTTTTTAAAATGATAGTCCCCGCAACCGCCTGGTAATTTATAGCGTTACCTTCTACCGTCACTGTTCCATGAGTCACAGATTTTTGTCCTTTCAGAAGGGTTGTATCTCCCGTGGGTTTTTCCATTTTTTTCCCCTGAGCATTTGTTGATAAGGAAACTGAGAAAATCAGCACGAACAGCAGTAAAATTGTTTTGGATTTCATTTTCTTGTAGTTTTTTATGTATAGTCAATGTAGTTTTATTTTGCAATATATGTCTTCCTAAAAATTTCGTGATAAGAATATTTTTAATGATAAATCAGAACCATTTACCTTTCGAAAATAAACCTTATCTGAATTTTTAAATAAGCGTCGTAAAATATTAAAAATGAGGTGTATGTATGAAAATATTTTGGAATAAATCGTATATTATAAAGCTTCAAAATTACTGCTTATTTACCAAATCAACTTTCCTGAATAATTACCGTTGGGCTATGTATTTCTCATAAGGCCAATACACTTATTTTACCGTTTACCCACCGTTAACCATACTTCCTGTAAAGCTTTGGAGAAGATGTGAAATATGAAATAGTTTTACTCCTTCTTTCACTTTTTCAATATAGGTTTTAATGAAGCCGTTTCTTTTTACTTTTTTCCAGGCTATGACTACTTTTTTTGCAAATGCTCAACTAAAAGCAAAGGTTATGGGTAAGATTACCACGGCTGATAAAAAGCCCCTGGTTGCTGCGACGATTACCTTGCTACACATCAAAGATTCCTCCTTTGCAAATGCTACAGTTACCAATAGCAACGGAGATTTTAAAATAAATGACGTGTCTGCGGGAACATATTTTCTTTTTGCTACATCCGTTGGATATAAAAAAAATACCTCTTCAAAATTCAATATATCAGCAGGGCAGGAGTACAACGCTTCCGAAATAACCCTGGTGCAAGGCGCTACTGCTCTTTCGGGCATAACCATTTCTGCAAAGAAACCCTTGATTGAAGTGAAGGCCGATAAGACAGTTTTCAATGTGGAGAACAGTATTAATGCTACCGGTAGCAATGCCTTCGAATTGTTGAAAAAATCGCCGGGGGTTTCTGTAGATAAAGATGAAAATATTTCTATGATGGGTAAGAATGGCGTAAAGATATATATCGATGGTAAACCAACTCAAATGGGTGGCTCCGACCTTGCCGCTTATTTGAAGTCCATCAATTCCGCGGATATTGAATCAATAGAAATGATCACCAATCCATCTGCAAAATATGAGGCGGCAGGCAATGCCGGCATTATTAACATCATGCTTAAAAAGAATAAAAACTATGGCCTTAATGGCAATATTGCGAGCGGCATCAATTTTGGCATTACACCGAAATACAATAATTCACTGAGTCTTAATTACCGCAATAAAAGTATAAATCTCTTTAGCAATTACAGCAATAATTTTGGCTATTACAAAGAAGTGATGAATCTCAACCGGGTACAGCTTGATTCTGTATACGACCAGAAAAGTTATACCCTTAATAACAACAATTCCAATAATATTAAAGCAGGTATTGATTATTCAATAAACGATAAGAATATTATTGGCATAATGGTAACAGGCAATTTTTATTATGGAACTTCCTTTACAAACAGCAGCACAGCTATAAGCCCCGGCAACAATGGTATGCCTGTTAAGATATTATATGCCACCAATACCGCGCCGGGAAAGAGAAGCAATATTGATTATAATATTAATTATCACTATGCCGATACGAGTGGTAGGGAACTGGATGCAGATGCAGACATTATTTCCTTCAGAAAGAGCGGAACAAGCTTCCAGCCTAATTATTACAGAACGCCGGTTACCGGTATAGTTTTGGATTCAGCTATTTACAGGAATAACGCTCCTACTGATATTACTATATATACTGCTAAAATAGATTATGAACAGCCTTTCCTGAAAGGGAAACTTGGCTATGGTGGAAAAATAACCGACGTAAAGACTAACAACATTTATGATTTTTATAATGTTTACGGTAATGTAAATGTGAAAGACTCCAGCCTGAGCAACACATTTGCCTATGAGGAAAATGTAAAGGCTCTGTATATTAATTATAACAGGGCGCTGAGTAAAAAGGCTTCTTTGCAGGCAGGAGTGCGTATGGAAAATACACAAAGTACCGGTACTCTTGAAAGCGTCACAGCACAACCCGACGATGTGGTTAAGCGAAGCTATACCAATTTCTTTCCCAGCGGGGCATTCACGTACACGATGAATGAAAAAAATACTTTTGACCTGAGCTACAGCAGGCGCATCGATAGGCCCGCCTACCAGCAATTGAATCCATTTGAAGAAAAGATTGATGAATTAACTTATTATAAAGGCAATCCTTTTTTAAATCCCCAATATACCAACAGCTTTCAGCTTTCGCATACTTTTATGGACACGTATGTTACTTCAGTCAGTTACAGCCATATAAAAGATTATTTTGCTCAATTGATAGATACGGCTGGAAACGCATCTTACCTGATTCCAAAAAACCTGGCACAGCAGGATATTTTCAGCATCAACATAAGTGCGCCGCTTACAATCACCAAATGGTGGAGCGCCTTCGCAACTGTTAACGCCTATCATTCCCATTACATTGCCAATCTCGGTGCCGGGGCAAACATTGATCTGAAAGTGGATGCAGTTTCGGCATATGCTCAACAAACGTTCACCATAAAAAAAGGCCCCACCTTTGAATTATCCTCCTTTTATAATTCACCCTCGGTTTGGGCAGGTACCTTTAAGACCAACAGCTATTGGTTTATCGATGCTGGCGTGCAGCAAAAAGTATTAAAAGAAGCAGGCACCATTAAATTAAGTTTTACAGATTTATTAAATAGTATGCACTGGAGGGCCATTAGCGACTATAACGGAAGTTATATTCTCGCTACCGGCCATGACGAAAACCAGCAACTAAAGATTAGTTTCTCTTACCGGTTTGGAAACAGGCAGGTGAAAGCAGCGAGACAGCGTAAAGCCTCCACTGATGAGGAGAAGAGCAGGCTTAACGGCGGAACCGGCATTGGCCAGTAAATGTATTTGTCTCCCTTAAATTGCCACAATTTTTTTTTTATTTTTTATTTGATGAAATGAAAGCTTTGGCGGTTACAAGAAAAGTAGTACTCTTATATAACAAACTTTTCCATTTTTCGCAACCATTTTTCCTCAATAATAGCTCCCAAACCTGGCGCCTCCGGAACCTTTACCACACCATTCTTTTCATAAACAATTCCACNNAGTTCAATTGTTGGGCTGCATAATGAAAAATGAGCAAATGCGGTCATTGCTAATCTTGATTCCATAAAGGCCCCAACCTGTAAATGGATTTTGGCAGATTCAGCCATGCGAACCATTTTTAATGCCTTAAAAATGCCCCCTGATTTACCAAGTTTAATGTTCATATACGGGCAAGCTTTCAATTCTATTAACCGTTCCATATCATGATCATCTCCGCAACTTTCATCAGCCATAATCGGGATAGGACTTTCCTTGCTGATTTTGGGTAAATGCATAAAATTCCACCGGGCAACAGGCTCTTCACAATGCTGAATATTTAGTGGTGCCAGGGCTTTTAGCGTTTCAATCGCTTCTTCAATTCCCCAACCCTGGTTTGCATCAATGCGTAAAGGGATATCATTACCAACAGCCTTACGGATACTTTTCATTCGCTCAACATCTTTCTTTCCGTTTAATCCAAGTTTAACTTTTATGGCCGGGTAACCCTGTCCTTTTATTTTCAGCGCATCTGCTGCCATTTTCATTGGGTCGCTGATACTAACAGTATAATCGGTGATGATTGTTTTATTATTTTTTCCTCCTATAAACTGGTATAATGGTACGCCGGCATGCTGCGCTGCAATATCATACAGCGCCAGGTCAAACGCACTTTTGATACTTGAATTGCCATAAATTATTTTATCCATCAGGTTGACACATTCTTCAATTTGCAGCGGATCCTTTCCAATCAGTGCTTTGGCAAAATATTGGCCAACGATAAAGCAGGTATCCTGACTCTCCCCATTAACCGGCATAAAAGGGCTGCATTCTCCAAACCCAACGATTCCTTGATGAGTAATTATTTTCACCACTAGGTTATCAGCGCTCACCTCTTTACCCAATGAGGTAATAAATGGTTCAATTAGCGGAATAGAAAGTTTATAAAGCTCAATTTGGCGAATGGTTAATTTCTTATTCATATTGGAAAATCTAAAAACGTAAAGATAAATGCTTCACTTGTATCACATGGTTTTGTTTCTTTAGCTCCCGAAGATATGGGCCGGTTTACTAAACACCAATCACTTTTTAGATATACTTCCTGGCTGGCGCGAAAGTGATAGTGGAAAATCACTTCTTCAAAAAGTGAAAATTTATTGATACATTCAAATATAATTTCCAACATGATGGCTAAACAAATGATTGCAAAGCTTTTCCTATTCACCGTTAGTGTCACTATTTCTCTTACGCTTGAAGCGCAACAAAAAGAAATATTAATTTATCATCCAATTCAAACAAGTAAAGATGGAAACATCATTTCCTGGTATGATGAAAATCCAGGCAAAGCTTATGATCATATTATTAATATTGTATGGAATTTCTGGGATANNGCCGCGATATGAATGGATTACCCTATTACATGAATCACCAGGTATGGAACCCCGATTTTAATGACCCGAGAGGAATAGGGGGCGACCAGTTTGCCATGGCTCTTTCTTCATGGCGTTTATATTATGCCTACACGGGAAATGAAAGATTGAAAGCCAATATGAATTTTATTGCAGACTATTATCTTACACATGGATTGTCACCTCAAGATGCAAAATGGCCAAACATTCCTTTTCCTTATAACACATTTATTTATTCAGGAGTGTATGACGGGGATATGCGAAACGGGAGGGATGTGGCCCAACCAGACAAAGCAGGATCATTCGGACTGGAACTGGTACATCTTTATAAAATGAGCAACAGATATAATATTGGTGAAAATACTTTGTACCTGAATGCGGCTGCTAATATTGCAAACACATTGTCAGCACATATCAGGGAGGGTAATATCAATTACTCGCCTTTGCCATTTAAGATAAATGTATTTAC
>PKYU01000368.1 GCA_003132765.1 Chitinophagaceae bacterium
ATTATACGTATAATTTTTTACAGCATAATAGCTACCTAAAGAGCCTAACCGACCCAGGATACTAATGGGAGTTACGGGCATAAACCATAATATTTTAATACCCATATCCTTCAGGCGAGGCAGGTGTTTCAGAAAGGCCCCAAAAGTTCCTTCCGGAGTGTATTGCCTGAGGTTAATTTCATAAATATTGGCTGAATAACTCCATTTTGGATGCATATGGTTTCTTTTTTGCACGGATGAGCAGGTTTCCCCGTTATGTCAATAATTAAAATTAGTGATTCTTAATCTTTTATTAGCGTTCCAGTAATTTCCAATTTGTAACTTTGAGGCGAAGACCATTCATGAAAAAATTTAATGTTCCGTCGAATTACAGAAGCCCCCTCATTTCAGCTATAAAAAACAAACGTAGGGAAAATGATAAGCTTAAGAAAGATTTTACCCCAAGTTTATTGGACTTTGGTGCCATACAAATTTTTCTATCCCGTCATTTTGGTTTTTGTTATGGCGTGGAAAATGCAATTGAGATTTCCTTCAGGACTGTTGAAGAAAACCCGGATAAAAAAATTTATTTGCTCAGCGAGANNCAATGATCTCAAGGAAAGAGGAGTAAAGTTTTTGATGGATACAAGGGGTAAAGCCATTATCCCTTTCAGGTACCTTTCACCAGGTGATATTGTAATTGTCCCGGCATTCGGAACAACGCTTGAGATGGAGGAAAAATTAAGACAAACAGGTATTGAAATAGAAAAATATAATACCACCTGCCCTTTTGTTGAAAAAGTCTGGAACCGTGCTGAAGCTATTTCAAGGAATAAATATTCCATCGTAGTTCATGGCAAGCCACAGCATGAAGAAACGAGGGCCACTTTTAGTCACAGTGCTGCACACTCGCCAACGGTGATTGTTACTGACATGGCTGAAACTATAGACCTGGCAAAATTCATTAAAGGAGAAAAGCCATCAAAAGATTTTTATAATATATTCAAAGGGAAATATTCAAAGGATTTCCATGTTGAGAAAGACCTGGAAAGAATTGGTGTGGTAAACCAGACAACCATGCTGGCCGCCGATACGCAGGCTATTGCAGATTACCTTAAAAATGTTATGATGGAACATTATCATCTTGATGAAAATAATATTGCAGATAGATTTGCAGATACTAGAGATACACTTTGTTATGCCACTTCGGAAAATCAAAGTGCGGTTTACGGTCTTTTGGAAACAAAAGCCGACCTGGCGATAGTAGTTGGTGGCTATAACAGTTCCAACACATCCCACCTGGTAGAATTGTGTGAAGGAAAATTTCCCACCTATTTTATCAAGTCTGCAGAGGAAATAATTTCTTCAAAACAAATACACCATTATAGTCTTCATAAGAAAAAAGAGATTGCAACAATTTCTTTTTTACCTGAAAAAAAACCCGTAAGGATTGCCGTTACCAGTGGCGCAAGTTGCCCGGATGCTTTAGTTGAATGCGTTATAAACCGCCTGGCTTCTTTTTTCAAGACTTCAAAAACCTCCGAAGCAATTTTGAAAGAATTTGCATCCTGATTCTATCCCAAACGAACTGTAAATTGCAGGCTTATTCGTTTTCAATTTCAGTGCTTTTCATAGTTTTTTTTATCAGTTTCAAAGCAAAATCCAGCTGCTCTTTTTCAGTCAGGTTTGTATTATCAAGTTCTGCAGCATCTGCTGCTTTTCTCAAAGGACTTACTTCCCGGTGCGAATCTATATAATCTCTCATCTCAATATTAGCTTTTATTTCATCGAGTGTGATATTGGGATTTTTATCAAACATTTCACGAAACCGGCGCTCAACCCTAACCGCTTCATCTGCAATCATAAAAATTTTAACTTCGGCATCCGGGAAGACAGTAGTACCAATATCTCTTCCGTCCATTACAATACCCTTATGCTTTCCCATTTTTTGTTGCGCAGCAACTGCAAAGGACCTGACATCCTTTAATGAAGCCACTTCACTAACTTTTTCCGCCACCACAAGGTCCCTGATGATGTATTCTACATTTTCCCCATTCAAAAATATTTCAGATTGATTTGAATATTCATTCACAATAAATTCAAGGGTGATGTTTATGAGAGCTTCCTTTATTTGATTTACATTTTCAAAGTCAACATTATTTCTCAAAAAATAAAGTGTTATGGCACGGTACATAGCTCCGCTGTCTATATATAGATAATCTAATTTTGCAGCCAGTTGCTTCGCCAGAGTACTCTTCCCGCAGGATGATCCGCCATCTATAGTGATAATTATCTTACCTGACATTTTACAAAAATGGGATAAATAACAAGAAGTTCAAAATCAGGAGTATTCTATAAAAAAAAGCCACCTGTTAGGGTGGCACTTATATTTTCGAACCGGCCTGGAAAAATTTTTTGAGAAATATCATTAAGCCTGCGAAGCTTCCTCTTTAATCACACCGCCATTAATTTCAAAAGTTATTTTGGAATTTTCCTTATCAAGGTTCGCGATAAGCTCATCTCNNCAAGAGGATCTTCAAGGTACTTTTGAATAGCCCTGTGCAGGGGCCGTGCGCCAAATTGCGAATCATACCCTTTCTCAGAAATAAATTTCTTGGCATCTTCCGTCAGCTCAAGGGTAAGGCCAAGGTTATCCAACCTTTTGGTAACTCCTCTCATCAGGATGTCTATAATTGAGAATATATTTTCCTCTGTAAGCTGGTTAAATATTACTACATCATCAATCCTGTTAAGAAATTCCGGGCTGAAAGTGCGCTTAAGGGCTTTCTCAATAACTGCCTTGTTATTTTCTTCAGAATTCTGTGCTCTGGAAGCAGTAGTAAACCCAACACCATCACCGAAATCTTTTAATTGTCGGGCCCCAATGTTGGAAGTCATAATGATCATCGTATTCTTAAAATCGATTTTTCTTCCAAGGCCGTCAGTAAGCTGTCCGTCATCCAGCACCTGCAACAGGATATTATAAATATCAGGATGCGCTTTCTCAATTTCATCCAACAAGATTACAGAATATGGTTTACGCCTAACCTTCTCGGTTAGTTGACCTCCTTCCTCATATCCAACATAACCGGGAGGTGCGCCGATGAGACGGGAGACAGTGAATTTTTCCATGTATTCACTCATANNCAGGCGAATCAGTGCATCATCACTGTCGAACATATATCTTGCTAGTGCACGGGCGAGCTCTGTTTTACCAACACCTGTAGGACCAAGGAAAATAAATGTCCCAATTGGTTTTTTTGGATCTTTCAACCCTACCCTGTTTCTCTGAATGGCCTTGACCACCTTTTGAATGGCCTCATCCTGTCCCACAACAGCTCCTGTAAGATCAACAGCCATCCTGCGAAGTTTTTCAGTTTCTGCCTGCACCATTCTTTTCACAGGGATACCCGTCATCATGCTTACCACTTCAGCGATCGCTTCCTCATCAATGGGGTAACGCTTATGTTTGCTTTCTTCTTCCCAAGAAGCTTTCGCTTTTTCTAGTTCTTCCTGCAGCCGCTTTTCAGTATCACGCAAGGAAGCAGCCTCTTCAAAACGCTGGCTTTTTACAACCTTGTTCTTTTCATAGTTGATATCGTCTATCTTTTTTTCCAGGGCCACAACATCTTCCGGTACATTAATATTCTTTAGGTGCACCCGTGCGCCTACTTCATCCAAAACATCAATGGCCTTATCAGGAAGCAGCCTGTCGGTCATATACCGGTCACTAAGCTTCACACACGCATCTATGGCATCATCACTGTAAATAACATTGTGATAATCTTCGTACTTGCTTTTTATATTGGTAAGGATTTCAATAGTTTCTTTAACGCTTGGTTGCTCCACCATTACCTTTTGAAAACGACGATCCAGAGCACCGTCTTTTTCAATATACATGCGGTATTCATCCAGCGTGCTGGCTCCTATGCATTGAAGTTCGCCCCGGGCCAGGGCAGGTTTAAATATATTGGATGCATCCAAAGAGCCGCTGGCACCGCCGGCGCCTACGATGGTATGAATTTCATCAATAAACAAAATAACATCCCTGTTTTTCTCCAGTTCATTCATAATGGCCTTCATTCGCTCTTCAAACTGGCCACGGTATTTGGTTCCTGCAACGAGCGCAGCAAGATCAAGGGAAACTACCCTCTTATCAAAAAGAACTCTGCTTACCTTTCTTTGAATAATTCTCAGTGCCAATCCTTCTACGATGGCCGTTTTTCCTACGCCCGGTTCTCCAATAAGGATGGGGTTATTCTTCTTTCGACGGCTCAGTATCTGCGAAACTCTTTCTATTTCAGTTTCGCGGCCTACAATGGGATCAAGGGTTCCCAATTCCCCTAACCTGGTGATATCGCGGCCAAAATTATCCAATACAGGTGTTTTGGATTTTGCCTGGGCAGCGCTGCCTTTTGATGAACGTTGCTGCGAATAGGATTTTCTTTCTTCATCAAATTCTTCACTTTCTTCATCCTGGAATTCTGCTTTTGGATCTGTTTTTACATACCCTAATTCATTTTTAAACATATCATAATCTATGTCAAACTGGTTAAGTATTTGAGTAGCAATATTTTCTTTATTTTTTAAGATAGAAAGCATCAGGTGCTCACTCTCCACAAGGGGGCTCTTATTGGCTTTCGCCTCCAGAACGGTTATCCTGATTACTTTTTCTGCCTGTTTTGTTAGCGGCAGCGAGTTAATGTTGGCAATATTTTTTCCGGTTTTGTCTTTTACTGCCAGTTCTATTTCTTTGCGGAGTTCATAGAGGTCTACATTGAGTGATTTCAATATTTTTATAGCAGTATTTTCTCCGTCTCTTATCAGGCCTAAAACAAGATGTTCGGTCCCGATGAAATCGTTGCCAAGGCGTAAAGCCTCTTCCCTGCTATAAGAAATAATTTCTTTTACTTGAGCTGAAAAATTGTTGTCCATTAAAAACAATTTAGTACGTGTACAATAATAACGAATAAATTCTATTAAAGGTTCTTAAATTCAATCCACATGGTGTTGAAAACAATAAAATAAAAGGTTAAAAGTGAAAAGACACCATTCTAATCATAAATAAACCTCCGCCTCTTTGAAGAAAAGATTATGAAAGTAATGAACTGCCGTTTCCTATTCAAAAATAATTAATCATTACCATTTCAAACTTTAATTCAACCTCTGCACAATAACCAACCCACTCTCTGCATTTAATGAATTAACGCTTTTTCTTTTCAATATATTTGAATTATATTCAAACTTATTCAAAATCGACTGAATTTTAAACCTGTCTACTGATGAAAGTCAAAATTGATACCAAAGAAAAATTTCACGTCATTACCATTGAAGAGCCCATTTTAGCTGCTAATATGACAGAAGATTTCAAAGAAATATTGCTTTCCTTTCAAAACAGTGCCACAAAAAACATTGTTATCAATTGTAAGAACATCAGCGAAATGGATGAGCAGGTTGCTAATGCTCTTGTATCAATACAACAATCATTTTATGATAAAAACAGTTCCTTGGTCATTAGTAATTTGCAGCTACAGGTTGAATCATTTCTCGATAGAAAGGAATTACTGGAGTTAATGAATGTAACACCTAACGAAAGTGAGGCCGGGGATATAGTGCAAATGGAGGAGATCGAAAGGGAGCTTGATTTCTGATTTCCGGATTTATTCCTTTGTATCAAATAATTAATTAACAGAAATTGAATAATTTGTAACCCTTAATACCCCCAATTGTTTTCAATAACCATATTAGGCAGCAATTCAGCAGTACCCGCTCACCATAGGCATCCTACGGCCCAGGTATTGCAAACCCTTGACCATACTTTCCTGATTGATTGCGGCGAAGGCACCCAGATGCAGATGAATACCTTTAAGATCAGGCGAAGCAAAATCAATCACATTTTTATTTCGCACCTTCATGGCGATCATTATTTTCGTTTGGTAGGCCTGCTTACAAGCCTCGGCTTAAATCACCGAAGCGCCGATCTGCATATATACTCGCCCAGACCACTAAAAGAAATTATAGAGTTACAGTTTAGAGTTTCAGGCGCAAACCTTCCATATTCCATGCACTTCCATCCGCTAGAGCGG
>PKYU01000259.1 GCA_003132765.1 Chitinophagaceae bacterium
GCTGCAGGTTCGTAAATACAAAAACAAAAACGAAAGTGCCCAGGAAGCGCATGAAGCTATCAGGCCAACTTATATGCAAAATAGTTCGGTAAATGATGCAGAATTGAACCGGTTGTATGAACTTATCTGGAAGCGCACCATAGCCAGCCAGATGGCGGATGCAGAATTAGAAAAGACAACAGCTAAAATTAATATCAGCACTAATAATGCTGAACTAACGGCAAGCGGTGAAGTGATCAAATTTGATGGTTTTCTGAAAGTATATATGGAAAGCACTGATGATGATGATCTGGAAATTGATGATAAAAATGAAAGTCGTTTACCTAATTTAACAGTTGGACAATATTTGGATTTTAACCAAATGACCGCGACTGAAAGATTCACAAGACACACGGCCCGTTATACAGAAGCCTCTTTGGTTAAGAAACTCGAGGAATTAGGAATTGGGCGGCCGAGTACCTATGCTCCAACAATTTCCACCATTATTAAAAGAAAATATGTAGAGAAAAAAGATAAAGAAGGCCTTAAAAGAGATTACATTGTTTTAACCTTAAAGAATGATCAAATCCAGAAAAAAACAGAACATGAAATAACCGGTTCCGAAAAATCAAAATTGTTCCCCACTGACCTCGGATTAGTTGTTACTGATTTTTTAAGCCTGCATTTTACGAAAGTAATGGACTATTCTTTTACAGCCAATATTGAAGAAGAGTTCGATGAAATAGCTGAAGGAAAAATGAAATGGAATACAATGGTCGGTGATTTTTATGGGCCTTTTCACTCAGGTGTAGAGCATACTTTGGAAACTGCCGAAAGAGCTGTTGGCGAAAGACTATTGGGAATAGATAATGCAACAGGAAAACCAGTGTTTGCCAGGATGGGAAAATATGGCCCAATGGTTCAGATTGGTGCACCTGATGATGAAGAAAAACCGCGTTTTGCCAAATTAAATGCCGGTCAAAGCATAGAAACAATTACAATTGAAGAGGCCCAGGAACTTTTTAAACTGCCTTTATCATTGGGAGAATATGAAGGTTTGGAATTATCTGTAAACATTGGCAGATTTGGTCCATATGTAAAATGGGGAGAGCAATTTATTTCTATACCAAAGGGTGAAGAACTGGCTGATGTGGATTTAAAAAGAGCTGTAGAAATAATAAAGACCAAACAGGTGGAAGACGCTCCCATCGCAATTTATGACGGAAAACCCGTTACAAAAGGGAAAGGCAGATTTGGCCCTTTTATTAAGTGGAATGACCTTTTCATAAACATTCCTAGATCATAGNNAAACGATTCATCCGACAATGGCCCGAGGAAAAAATTGCCATTGAGAATGGCCGGTGGGGCCCTTTTATCCGCTTTGGAAAGAAGATGCTGAAGCTCCAGCTAAATGGAGCAAGCAAAAAATATTCACCTGAGGAATTATCTGTCATCGAATTGGATGAAGTAAAGAAAATGATTGTAGCCCAGGATCCAAAAGCCTTCGCAAAAAAAGTGTCCAAAAAGAAAAAGAAATAATTTTAAATACTTGCAGCTTACATTATCTAATATGCAAGGTAGTTTCTTTATCCCTAAGGCTTCGTTAGATTTCGACCCTCCTTATAGAAATATTCATTAGCAGCCCTCCTATAAATAAAATAACTGCTGCTCCTAAAAGAGCTTCATTCATATAAGGAATAGTTTGGTATTTTAAATCTGCAATTCCTTCAGCCATTAATAATAATTCATTAAAAATAATTCCGGCTACAAAAATTATCATGCCATTTTTATTTTCTTTATTTAAAGCTGGATATACATAAGGAATACAATAGGAAATAATAAATAGAGAAACCACGCCCAGCAGTACGAGATGTAAATAACCAATAACTATGGGCCTGAATCCAAAAGTAAGAAAGCTTAATGAAGGTATTGAAGAAGCAGCCTAAAGGCATAACTTAATACTAAATGCAATTGCAACCAGTATTAATAAAATCCTGGTGAATGAATTAAAATGTGACCTTAAGAGAGCTTTATGCAGTATTATTTGATTTAAAATAATTATCCATCCTGCTAATTGTGCAATTACGGCTACTATCACCAGAATGTATATCCATACCGGCATTGGTATCCATAAGGCCGATAAAAAATATGCCGGAAAACAAGCGCCTGCAAAAAGGTAAAAAGCTGTCTTTAATTTACTCTCTGGAATACCTGTCAATAATAACCGATAGGAAAATAATCCCAAACAAGCAAATATGAACCAACCATTGTATTGAAAATGAAGGAAGAAATATACCGAAGCAAGGTAAAGGTCAGAATGGATACTTTTGGTAGCCATCATATAAGCAAGTGAAAAAGGCCCGATTGATGACAATACATTAAAAAATAATGATGCCTTAAAAAATGAATTGGTAATTGTTTTTGGTGAAATCTTGTTTAAGTCTTTCCAGTATTTAAAAGCAAATGCATAATTGGAAAAAACTGAAGCAGTGGAAAATATTATCGACCATAATGCATATCCTTCAAAAGGAAAAGTGAATAACATTCCATATGCCGTTAATAAATTGGCCCATAATATCCAGCGGTACGCAGGAAATTGATTTTGTTGGCTTTTATCTCCCAGGTATTTAACCATTAATACCATGAGAGCCTGCGTTACCCAGCCTGCAAAAGCAAAATGGGAATGTGCATGAAGTAAAAATTGCTGATTGATTATTGGCAAAGAATAGCCAATTTTATATCGCAAGAGGCAGCCTAAAAAAGCTACAATTAACAAATTAAAAACGGCTACTGATAACCATTTTTGTAATTCACGTTTCATTATTTTCAAAGTAACTGCTGATAATTAATAAAGGGTATGACTATAATCATAAACCTCTTAATAAAACACTTTCCCCTTTTCTATCTGGAGTTTCCCGGTGTCCTGTAATCGACGTATGCTCCTGATAACGGTTTCAACTCTTAACCCAGTCATATCTGCAATCTGTTGCCTTGTTAATTGAACAACATTACATGTAGGGCAAAAATATTTTTTATTCTTTTTAAAATAAGAAAGTAAACTGCAAATCTTATCCTCGGGTTTATTGCCGGCAAGTTCCTTCGTTAAAAGAAATCTGAATCGTAAGCGCTCCACCAAAAGTTTAGAAAAATCGAAATGTAAGGAAGGTTCATCCTTCAATAATTGGAGAAAATTTTCTTTCGGTAATCGCAACAGAACTGAATTATNNGGCCTCAATCATGTCCTGGACGAACTCTTTTCCTTCATCATTTATATTTACCCAACGTACGGATCCGGATATCAATTCGTAATAATAATGACATTGATCCCCCTCACTAAAAATAATTTCATTGGCCGCTACATTCTTATAAGTTGCGCCCAAACCAAGTAAGGTTTCTAAATTGACCATATACCAAATAATTTATTCTTGTAAGTAAGTATATTTTTTGATTTTAATACTAAAATATTAATATGATTTTTAGCAGCTTTGCAGGTGATTTTTATCATCTTTTTAGATTGAAAAATATCCAGGGTTTCCTAAAACGCTTGCCTGGGAGGCATTCGTTAAATCTAAAAAAATAATCATCCCAAATCGTATGCAGACTTTATTGCGCTTATGATCGCAGTCATAAAATACATTCTCTCCCATTAGCAATATTGTACCTTTAAAATATTTAATAAAACAATACAATATGAAAAAATTAATTTCTTTGGTTATAATAGCTATGATTGCTGTTTCCTGTAACAATTCAGGAAGTGATAAAAGCAGTAATGAAACTCCGGCCGTTTCTGATCAATCCGCATCAACAGGAGGTAATCCTTCTTATGATCCAAAACGCGGAGAAGGGCCATTTTCCAAAGTGGATATTAGCCCCACCCTTAATGTTGCAATGGCCGATGCAGGTAAAAAAATATATACAGTAAAATGCAGCGCTTGTCACAAACTGACCGACGAAAATTTGGTAGGCCCGGGTTGGAAAGGAGTAACCACCAGGCATACAGCCGAATGGATAATGAATTTTGCCTCTAACCCTGACGACATGATAACCAAAGACCCTAAGGCTCAGGCTATGTTGGAGATATGCCTCGTTCGCATGCCTAATCAAAACCTAGTAGGTGATGATGCAAGAAACGTATATGAGTTTATGCGCCAGAATGATGGGGTTAAATAAATGAAATAACTATTATGATATCTTAAACTAATCAATATGAAAAAGAATTCATTCATACTTTATTCTGCATTAGCTGCTTTTTTATTAAGTGGCTTATATTCCTGTAAACCAAAGAATACTTCGGATGCTATAAGCGGGGACGCTGCACAAAGAGTCTATGTAGCTCCCGGGAAATATGATGAGTTTTACAATTTTGTTTCCGGTGGGTTTAATGGTCAAATGGCTGTGTATGGCTTGCCGTCAGGAAGATTATTAAAAATAGTTCCCATTTTCAGTGTATTTCCTGAAAATGGATATGGCTATAGTGAAGAGACCAAACCCATGCTAAATACTTCACATGGATTTATTCCATGGGATGACCAGCATCACCTGGAACTATCTCAAACCAATGGAGAAATTGATGGCCGCTGGATATTTGCCAATGCTAACAATACACCAAGGGTGGCAAGGGTTGACCTTACTACTTTTAAAACAGCCGAGATAATTGAGTTACCCAATAGCGCCGGAAACCACTCCTCTCCTTTCATTACTGAAAATACAGAATATGTCGTAGCGGGTACCCGCTTTGCAGTTCCCATGGATAATTCTAACGGTGATGTGCCCATTAATACCTACCGTAAAAACTTTAAGGCATCCATCAGTTTTATCAGTGTAAACAANNTTCCTGCTATAATACTGAACAAGCTAATACCTTACTTGAAGTGAATGCTTCACAGCGTGACAAAGATTTTATTCTTGCTGTAAACTGGAAAAAATTGGAAGAACTTGCAAAAGAAGGAAAGGGGACAAAAGAGGCAGTTGAATATGCACATAACGTGTACAATGAAAGCACTCATAATGCAACTTCTACTATAGAAAAACAGGTACTCGTTTTAGATGCAAAAGATTTTCCAGGTGTTTGTTATTTTATCCC
>PKYU01000238.1 GCA_003132765.1 Chitinophagaceae bacterium
TTATGTTTTATTAAGCATCCCATAAAGGAGGTACTTGAAGATAGCCTTTCATTTGCCCTTGACAGAATTGAATTAAAACATATTAATGTGGCAAAGAATTATGATGGTAATATTTGCCAGGTGATGGTTGACAAAGATAAAATTGAGATTGCTTTTTTAAATATCATAGTTAATGCCATTGAAGCGATGGATGATTTCGGTACACTTAAAATTTCTATAGAAATTAAAAATGAACGATGTATTGTAACTATTGCCGATAATGGAAGAGGAATAGTAAAAGAAGATCTGGGTAGGTTATTTGAACCATATTTTACTACAAAGGAAAGAGGTTCAGGTCTTGGACTTACAAATACACAAAATATTATTCTGGCTCACAATGGGAGTATTATGATGCAAAGCGAGCTGGGTAAAGGAACTTCCGTTACGGTTTCCTTGGCATTAACATGAGTAGTTACCGGTTTTTGCAAATTTTAACATCTAAGAAAGACCATCCAGATTCTACGTGGTTTTATATTTTATTTTTATTGTTATTTTCCCGGAGGTTTACTTCCTGAAGAGACTTTTAGAATAGATTTACATATCAATAAATCAACTTGTTTTAAACGATATCTCAAATTCGGGTATTGATTTAAATTAACTTTGTATTTGCCGGAAATCTCTATCGTGAAATGAAAAAAAAGATCCTGATTATTGATGATGACCTTGACTTAGGTAACCTGCTTGGAAGGTTTCTTGAAAAAAGGATTCATTACAGAAATAGCTCTTAATGGATCAAAAGGAATTGCAAGGTTCGCAGAAGATTATTTTGATATTGTACTTTGTGATTTCAGGCTTAGAAATATGGACGGGAAAAATGTATTACTTAAAATAAAAGAAGTAAGGCCTTAAACTGTAGTTATTATTATAACAGGCTACTCCGATATAAAAACTGCTGTAGATGTAATTAAGCTTGGGGCTTTTGATTATATTACCAAACCACTTATTCCTGATGAGGTAATTAGTGTGATTGAAAAATCTATGGCTGTTCCATCAGTGAGGCACACCGAAGCTGCAATGACTAATACGATCACGAAAACCAAAAGCCGGTATTTTGTTACCTCTAATAATGAATATTTAATTACAAAGGATGGAGAATCTGCCGGCGTTTATGCTCAAATAGAAATAGTGGCTGGCACCAATTACAGTATTATTCTTTATGGTGAAAGTGGTACGGGAAAAGAGGTAATTGCCAAAACAATTCATGAAACAAGTAACAGGAGAGATAAACCATTTGTAGCAATGGACTGTGGCACGCTTTCAAAAGAACTTGCCGGCAGCGAGCTTTTTGGTCATGTTAAAGGTGCCTTTACAGGCACAGTTACTGATAAGAAAGGCCATTTTGAGCTCGCCAATCGCGGCACATTATTTCTAGACGAAGTGGCCAATCTTTCTCCTGAAATTCAGGCTGCATGATTACGCGTAATCCAGGAAAGAAAATTTAAGAGAGTTGGTGAGGTTAAAAGAAATGGATGTGGACGTAAGAATTATTGTTGCATCAAATGAGAATCTTCAGGAAGCATATAAAAAAGGAAAATTCAGGGAAGATCTATATCATCGGTTCAATGAATTTTCTATCCAACTACCATCTTTGCGTGAACGAAAAAGTGATATTTCACTTTTTGCAGATTTTTTCCTGGATAAAACCAACAAAGAACTTAATAAGAATATTGAAGGTTATGAATTGGATGTTATGGAAAGTTTTCTTAATTACAAATGGCCCGGCAACCTCAGGGAGTTTAGAAATGTAGTGCGTCGTGCAGTATTGCTTACCCCATCCGTTAAAATCAATTTAAAAGTATTACCATGGGAAATTACTAATAATGATTTCCAAAATTCAGAAGCCACCATTAGCAGTGGAACGCAGATTAATAGTCAAATTAAAAAAGGTACGGATCTTAAAAATGCTGCAGCAAAGGCAGAATATGAGACAATTATGAATGTATTAAAGGAGGTAAATTTTAATAAAACCCAGGCAGCTGAAATCTTAAAGATTGACCGCAAAACATTGTATAATAAAATAAAAACTTACCAATCGCAATAAGTTGTAGCTATTCTTAGAAACGGGCATTTATCAATTTGGATATTTTCGTTCTGCAGCCTGTTTCGTGCATGCAAATTTGATAATGTATGAAAGCCGTACCTAGTACTTTCTATGAAATAATTTCCACTTATTTTACACTGTAGATTCTTCCAACTGCCTCTCTGTATTTTTCAAGAATTACCTTTCTTTTAAGACTTAATTTAGGGGTTAATTCCCCGGTTTCCACACTCCACTCCCGTGACAGTAATTCAAATTTCTTGATTTGCTCCACATGATTAAACTGCCTGTTATATTTTTCCACTTCACTCTTGAAAAAATCATTTACCTGATCATTTTGGATCATAGCCTCATCATTGGTATATTCAATTTTCTTTTCATTTGCCCATTCCTTCAAATTCGTAAATGAAGGAATTATCAGTGCGCCAACAAATTTTTCACCGGCACCTATTATCATTATATTTTCAACGTAGGAAGATTCTTTTAGTTTATTTTCTACTACAATAGGAGCCACATATTTACCTCCGCTGGTCTTAAACATTTCCTTTTTTCGGTCAGTAATCTTTAAGAATTTGTTATCG